>NZ_SMKJ01000050.1:0-29842 GCF_004348615.1 Micromonospora sp. KC207 | reverse complement strand
GACCGACGGTCGCCGGAGCCTGGGCCGGAACAGCCGGAACAGCGGGGGCAACCGCCGGGGAAGCCGGGGCAGCGGCCGGGGCCAGCAGGCCGTGAGCGTTGAGCACCTGCATCCCGCCGGTCAGGAAACGCAGCCCGACCACCGCGCTCAGCGTCAGGATGGCGACGTTGAGCAGCTTGAAGAAGCCGTAGTCCGGGGCGGTGATCAGGAAGAACAGGCTGATCGGCGCGAACGCCACGGCCAGCATCGAGGTGACGGTGATCGCCACCATCACCAGCGCCAGCGACTGCCGCACCGACAGCCGCGCCCCGAACACCAGGTTGAACAGGTAGAGCGTGGGCAGGCAGATGGTGAGGGTGACCAGGAACAGCAGAGGCAGCTTCACCGCCGACGTCAGCGCCATCAGCACACTGTGGAACGAGCCCAGCACCGCGCCGTAGCAGGCCAGGGCGATGCCCGCGCTGGCCAGCATGCGCAGCGTGAGGCCATTGAGATCGCGATCGGCCACGATCTGCTGCCAGACGCCCTGCCGGTCGCGCAGGATACGCTCGATGACGAGCGGGCTCGGACGGTCACCCGACACGGGCTGACCCCTTTCTCACACTGTGCTCAGTGGACGAGGTCCGCTGACCGTAGGGCACCGACCGGCCCGCCCGCCACCCCACTCCGGATCAAAACCGAACCGCTCCGCTCAACGCCAGCCCACGTCGATCCGGTCGCCGCGCTCGTCGAAGAAGTGCAGGGCGTCCATGCGTACGGAGACGGCCAGCGGGTGCCCGGAGCTGACCGCCGGGTACGGGGCGAGCCGTACCGCCAACTCGGCAGGGCGGCGGTGGTGCCGGCCCGGGTCGTTGAGCACGCTGTTGCGGTTGTTGCCGCCCTGCGCCTGCTCGGTCGACGCCTCCTCGGCGTCCCCGGATCGGCCGGTGAACCGCTGCATGACCTGCCCGAACCGGCGCAGGCCGCGCTGACCGCCGCCGGCACCCTCCGCCGCCGGGCCGCTCATCTCGTCGACGACGATCGCGGTGGCGCCGATGTCGAGGAAGGCCAGCGACTCGTGGCCGTGGTGCTCCAGGTAGCGGATCCGGCCCCGGAGGACGTGCCCGGGGGTGTCCGGGGCGACCGGGGTGAGCGCCTCGGCCCGCATCCCGACCACGATCCGCTCGCCGTGGTAGTGCGCGACGACCCGGCTGCGGATGTCGTCCCAGGGCAGATAGAGCGACTGGTCGCCCAGGTTCAGCGCGACGTACCGGTCGAGGTGAACGTAGACCGACGCCTCCAGCAAGTTCATTCTCGGGCTGCCGAGGAACGCGGCGACGTAGAGGGTGGCCGGCCGCCCGTACACCTGGGTCGGGGTGCCGACGTCCTGGAGGACGCCCTTGCGCATGATGGCCACCCGGTCGGCCATGGTCAGCGCCTCGGCCTGGTCGTGGGTGACGTAGATGGTGGTGACGCCCAGCTCGCGGGTGAGGCCGGAGATCTCCGCCCGCAGCTCCGCCCGCAGCCCGCTGTCGAGGTTCGACAGGGGCTCGTCCATCAGGAAGAGGCCCGGCCGGCGGACGATGGCCCGGCCCATGGCGACCCGCTGGCGTTGCCCGCCGGAGAGCTGGCTGGGCTTGCGGCCCAGCACGTCGCCGATGCCCAGCGCGCTGGCCACGTCGGCGACCCGTTCCCCGCGTGGCAACGGGTCGACCTTGGCCAGCCGCAGGGGAAAGGCGATATTGTCGCCCACCGTCATGTGCGGGTAGAGGGCGAAGTCCTGGAAGACCATGGCGACCTTCCGGTCCCGGGGCGACAGGTCGTTGGCCAGCTCGCCGTCGAGCAGCACCGCGCCCGCGGTCGGGTCCTCCAGCCCCGCGACCATCCGCAGCACCGTCGACTTTCCACAACCCGACGGGCCGAGCAACACCATGAACTCCCCGCCGTTCACATCCAAATTGATTCTGTCGACGGCTACCGTCCCATCCTGGAAAACCTTGGTCACATCCTTGAGCGCGACGGTTGTCACCGTCTCCTCCCCAGCTCCTCGGTTGAACCCCGAATGAATGTGACCAGGATCATGGACGCCGCGCATCGGGTAAACGTGCCATGTTCGACTCGTGACAGACCTATTACATGATCCTCGTTTCAGTCCGATTCCCCGAAAAACACCCGGCGGACGACACGCTCCGCCGCGTGCCCGTCGTCCAAGGCGCAGAACCGGTTTCGGAACCGGCGGCGGGCCGTGGTCGCGGGGTCGGCGTCGACCGCGCCGGAGCGGAACAGGTCGAGCAGGCCGGGGAAGCTGGTCGTCACCGCGCCGGGCGGCTCGGCGAGCAGGTCGAGGTAGACGCCCCGGGCCAACCGGTACGCCTCCCAGTCCGGCGCGTAGACCACGATCGGCCGGTCCAGCACGGCGTAGTCGAACATCGCCGACGAGTAGTCGGTGACCAGCACGTCGGCGGCGAGGTAGAGATCCTCCACCCGGTCGTGGTCGCTGACGTCGAGCACCCGCGCCCGGCCGGAGCCCGGCCCGGGGGCGGGGGCGGGCCGCCGGTCGCGGTCGGCGAAGTAGTGACTGCGCACCAGCAGCCGGCCGGTGGGGCCGAGCGCGTCGCACAGCAGCTCCGGGTCGAACGGCGGCCGGTACCCGGGCAGGTGCTCGCGGTGCGTGGGCGCGTACAGCACGACCCGGTCGTCGAGGGCGAGGCCGAGCCGGGCGCGCACCTCGCGTACCTCGGTGGGGGTCGCGGTGACCAGCCGGTCGTTGCGCGGGTAGCCCACCTCCAAAGTGGTGTACGCGGCCGGGTACGCCCGCTCCCACATCTGGGTGGAGAAGCTGTTCGCCGAGATGCTGTAGTCCCAGCGGTCCACCCGGCGCAGCAGCTTCGCGAAGTCCATCCCGACCGCGCCGACCGGGTACCGCTGCTGGTCCAGCCCCATCACCTTCACGGGGGTGCCGTGGTGGGTCTGCACGTGCACCGCGCCAGGGCGCTTGCGGACGAAGTCGGGGAAGTTCACGTTGTTGACCAGCCAGGACGCCCTGGCCAGCACCCGGTGGTACTCGCGGCTGCCGGCGACGACGTACTCCACCCCTGGCGGCAGGGACTCGATCCGGTCCCGCCGGACGATCCACACCCCGCGCACCTGCGGAGCCAGCCGGCGGGCCGCCTCGTAGATCGCGGCCGGGTTGCAGGCGTACCCCCGGTACCAGTAGGCGGCGTAGACGGCGAGGTGCAGGTCGAGCGGGCGGCGCAGCTCTGCCAGGTAGTACTCGCGTAGCACGGCGTCGCGGCCCAGCCGGGCAGCCCGACGGGCAACGGGCCTGCCCCGGCGGAACTGCCGGCCGGCGGCCTGTCGGGCCTGGTTGGCGGCCCGCAGCGCACTGAACGTCCGCCACCGGCCCGCGGCGACCAGCCGGTGCTTGAGCCCCTCCACGCCCGGCGGGGCCGGGTAGCCGCCGGGCGGCAGCCGGCGGGCGTGCTCGGCGGTGATCCGGTCGAAGAAGGCCGGCCGCAGCTCGGGGGCGATCCGCTCGCCGTTGCCGAGGACGGTCAGGTAGTGCCAGATCATCCGCTCGAAGACCGCCGGCCGCAGTCCGTCGACGGCCGGAACCCGCTCGTCCATCCACCGGAACACCCGGTGCCACTGCTCGAAGACCTCGAAGTGCCGGTCCCCTCGGGTACGGGTGATCGCCCCGGCCCGGCGCTGCCGGTAGTTGAGGCAGACCCGGTCGAGCACCCCGATCCGTTCGGCGGCCATCAAAACCGGGTAGCTGAACGCGACGTCCTCGTACCAGCCGGGTGCGAAGCGCAGCCCGAGGTCGACCAGGAACTCCCGCCGGATTAGCCGGTTCCAGGCGGTGTGCAGCAGCCGCAGCGCCTCCGGCCGCTCGCGCAGCCGGAACGTCTCCTCGCCGGGTGGGGTCGGGAAGACCTCGGCCATCGCGCTGCGGGTGACCCGGCCGTCCCAGCGCACCCGCACGTGGTCGACGAGCAGCACGTCCGGGCGGGTCCGGCGCAGCCGGGCGGCCACCTCGGCGAGGCAGTCCGGGGCCAGCCAGTCGTCGCCGTCGACGAACCAGACGTACTCGCCGCCGGTCCGGTCCAGCCCGACGTTGCGGGCTGGACCGAGGCCGACGTTGTCGTCGAGCCGGACCGCGTGGACCCGGTGGTCCCGGGCGGCGTAGTCGGCGAGGATGTCACCGCCGCCGTCCGGCGAGTGGTCGTCGACGCCGATGATCTCGACGTCGTCGAACGGCTGGCCGAGGATCGAGTCGAGGCACTCGCTCAGGTACGCCTGCACCCGGTAGGCCGGTACGACGAAGCTGATCAGCGTCATCGGCCGGCCCCTCACGTCAGCCCGGCTGGCGGACCTCTCCACCCGTCGGGACACCCACGGCCCGCCGGGCGCGGGCGGGCAGGACGACCCAGGCCAGGACCACGCTCCCGACGAAAACCACGAGCAGGTACGCACCGAGTGTAGCCATGGCGATCCCCACGAATCCGGCGAAAGCCGCGACCGCCAGCACCGCCGAGCGCCCCTCCCAGCCCAGCGTGGCACCGTGCCACGGCGGGGCCGCCTGCCGCTTCTCCAGCCGGGCGGTCAGGTCGTAGTGCTGCAGGGTGAGCACGAAGACGTACCCGAAGACCACCCACGCCGGGGCCCCGCCGACCACGCCGGCGGCGATGGCGAACAGGTACTCCCCGGCCCGCAGCGCCGCCGGCACCAGCCAGTCCAGCGGGCCGTTGTGCGCCGCCCCCGCCCCGAGCGCGGCGACCAGCAGCACCAGCAGCGCCACCGGCACCGCCCAGGCCAGCCCGCCCGCCTCGCCGCCGGTACGCACCCGCAGGCCCGCCGCGACCAGCAACGCCGCCGGGCCGAGCGCCCCGAGCACGGCGAGGGTCAGCGGCCCCATCGGCCGCAGCACCGGGAACCGGGCCGCGATCGGCCCGTCGTCGCGGTGCAGCGTGGCGTCGACCGTGTCCAGCACCGGCACCCACATCCAGCGGGCCCGCAGGGTACGCAGCGCCCCGGTGTACGCGAACGCCAGCACCCCCCAGGTCAGCACCGCGACGAGGCTGACCAACGGGCCGAACAGCGCAACGGTCAGCGCGATCAGCGCCCACCGCTCCCCGATCGGGAACACCACCGTGCGCTTGAGCCAGTACGACAGCGAACCCGTGTCCGCCTGCACCCGGGTCGACGCGGCGTTGAGCCGGTCGCCGATCCCGCCGCCCCCGCCGCCTGCGCCGACGACCGTCTTCGGCCGGCGGGCCGCCTCGTCGTGCAGCACCCCGTACCAGGTGTCGGTCATGTGCCGGACGGTCTGCAACGTCATCGCGGCGACGGCCAGCGCCCAGCCGTACCGGAACCCGGCGGCCGTCGCCCCGTAGCCGAGGCCGGCGTAGACCAGGTACTCCTTGGCCCGGTCGGCCATCGTGTCCAGCCAGCCGCCCCACGCGCTGAAGTGCCGGGTGTAGCGGGCGAGCTGCCCGTCGACGCAGTCCAGCACGAAGCCGAGGTAGAGCAGCACCGCGCCGGTGACCAGCGCCGACCGGCCGCCGACGCCGAACAGCACCGCCGCGACGGCCGCGAAGAAGACCGAGATCGCGGTGACCCCGGTCGGGGTCAGGCCGAGCTTCGCCGACGCCTTCGTCACGTACGGCGACCAAATGCTGACGAAGAACGTGGTGAAGAAGTCGTCCTTCTCCTTCACCGACAGCCGCAGCTCGGCCCGGTCCTCGTCGACCGCGCCGAGGGCGGCCTCGGCGGCGGCCAAGCCGGCCGGGTCGGCGACCCGGTGGGCGACGAGCAGGCGTACCCGGTGGGCGAAGGTCAGCGTGCCCAGCGCGGTCAGGCCGGTGAACAGCCGGTCCACGGCGGACCCGGCCGGGCCGGGCCCGGGGGACGGCGTCGGGTCGGCGACGGCGGCGGTATCCATGCCGGCGATCGGCGTGCCCGCCACAGCGGCCCGGGCGGCGGCGGCCAGCGCGGGCAGGTCGTCCCGGCCCACCCGCAGCGCGCCGCCGAACACCCCGGTCTGCCCGCCGTCGAGCCGCCCGTCCGGGCCGGCGTCGACGACCTGGCCGCGTTCCTCGCGGACCACGGCCTGACCGGGGGCCGGCGGGTCGGTCAGCACCAGGGCCACCGTCGGCCCGACCGGGCTGGTGGCCAGGTGCCGCAGCACGGCGGTGTGCGCCACCAGGTCCGTCCCGCTGACGATCACCGGCCCGGTGGCCGCGTCGACGAGGGTCGCCAGCTCGGTCAGGTTCGCGGCCCGCCGGACGTGGGTCACCCCGGCCCGGTGCCACTGGTCGGCGAGCCGGTCGGCGAGCGTCACCCCGACGTGCCACGGCCCCTCGGGCGTCGCCCCGGCGCCCGTCGGCAGGCTCCCGGCCGGCGCACCGGCGGCGAGCACGATCGCGACGGTCACCGTGCGACCGCGGCGTGGTACGCGTCGAGCGCCTCGGCGATCGTCCCGTCGACGGTCAGCCGCCCGGCGTCGAGGTAGAGCCCCCGACGGCAGAACCGGGTCAGATCCTTTTCGTTGTGTGACACCAGCACCAGTGTGCGTCCCTCCCCCAGCAATCGCTCGATCGTCGCATAGCACTTCTCGCGGAACTCCGCGTCCCCGACCGCGGTCACCTCGTCCATGAGCAGGATCGGGTGCGGAAGGTGGGAAATGATCGCGAAACCGAGCCGGACCTTCATCCCCGACGAGTAGTGCCGCACCGCCGTGTCGATGGCCCGTTCCACCTGCCCGCCGGCGAAGGCGACGATCTCATCAAAATGTTTCCGCAGGTAGCGCGACGACAGACCGTGCAGCCCGCCGACGAGGTACAGGTTCTCCCGCCCGGTCAGGTCGTTGGAGAAGCCGGCGGAGAGTTCCAGCAGCGGGGCCACGTCGCCGCGTACCCGGATGTTTCCCTCGTCGGGGATGAGCACCCCGGCGATCAGCCGCAGCAGGGTGCTCTTGCCGGTGCCGTTGCGGCCGACCACCCCGACCGTCTCGCCGGGCGCGACGGTGAACGACACGTCGCGCAGCGGCCAGAACCGCCCGGCGTCGGCCGACCGCCCCGTGCCGGCGGCCTGACCCGTACCGGCGGTGGCGGACCGGCCGCCGGGGCGGATGAAGAACTCGCGCAGCCGCAACTGCCGCCGCCGGTTGCGGACGAACCGGATACCGAGGCCGTCCGCCTCGATGATGAATTCCGCCGCCATCACAGCTCCTTGAGCACAGCGGGTTCGAGCCGGCGGAACGCCCACCAGCCGCCCACCAGCACCAGCACGCTCACCGCGACCGTGGTGGCCAGCAGCCGGGCATCCGGGAACTGGTCCGGGTACCACACGGCGTGGTGCAGCTGGAAGATGCCGACCAGCGGGTTCAGCTCGTACGCGGCCTTCACCCAGCCCGGCAGCGTCGAGGACCGGACCAGGCTCAGCGGATAGATGATCGGGGTGGCGTAGAACAGCACCCGGATCACCAGCCGCATGAACCGTTCGATGTCGCGCATCAGCACGTTCAGCGCCGACAGCAGCAGCGCCAGCCCTACCAGCAGCACCGCCTGCACGGCGACGGCGAGCGGCAGGGCGAGCACCGACCAGCCGGGGCGCACCTCGCCGCGAACCGCGTACCCGGCTGCGATGGTGACCAGGATCGGCAGGCCGGCGGCGTACTCGGCGAACCGGCCGGTGATCCGACCGATCGGGAACACCTGGCGCGGGACGTTCATCGTGGTGATCAGCCGGGCCTGGCCGGTCAGCGCGTTGGTCGCCTCGCTCAGCGCCGAACTGGCCCACATCCAGGCGAAGATGCCGGTGATCAGGAACAGCGGGTACGACCCGGCGGCCTGCCCCAGGTGCCGGCTCGTGTCGCCGGAGTAGAGCACCCCGAAGACGAACCAGTAGATCGCGCCCATGCCGAGCGGCTCGATCAGCGACCAGAAGTAACCCAGCACCGACTGCTGGTACTTCACGGCCAGGTCGCGGCGGACGAGGATGCGCAGCGAGTTGCGGTGCGCCCACAGGCGGGCGGCGGGCCTTCGCGGGCCGGCCGCCCCGACGCCAGACGTCACCGCGCCTCCTCGCCGGCTCCGCGCCGGGCCCGATCCGCTCACCGCACTCGAGCCGCTCAGCACTCGATCACGTTGACGGCCAGGCCGCCCCGCGCCGTCTCCTTGTACTTGACCTTCATGTCGGCGCCCGTCTCGCGCATCGTCTTGATCACCTTGTCCAGCGAGACGTGGTGCACCCCGTCGCCGCGCAGCGCCAGCCGGGCCGCAGTGATCGCCTTGATGCTAGCCACCGCGTTCCGCTCGATGCAGGGGATCTGCACCAGGCCCCCGACCGGGTCGCAGGTGAGCCCCAGGTTGTGCTCCATACCGATCTCGGCCGCGTTCTCCACCTGCTCCGGAGTGCCGCCGAGGGCCTCGGCCAGCCCGGCGGCGGCCATCGAGCAGGCCGAGCCGACTTCGCCCTGGCAGCCCACCTCGGCCCCGGAGATCGACGCGTTCTCCTTGAACAGCACGCCGATCGCCCCCGCCGCCAGCAGGAACCGGACCACACCGTCCTCGTCCGCCCCGGGGACGAACCGGGTGTAGTAGTGCAGCACCGCCGGAATGATCCCGGCCGCGCCGTTGGTCGGGGCGGTCACCACCCGCCCGCCGGCCGCGTTCTCCTCGTTGACCGCGAGCGCGAACAGGGTCACCCAGTCCATCACCCGCAGCGGGTCGGTGCTCCCGGCCTCCGCCTCCAGGCCGCGCCGCAGCTCCGCCGCGCGCCGCCTGACCCGCAACCCCCCGGGGAGTACGCCGTCGCGCGCGCAGCCGGACGCCACGCACTGCCGCATCACCCGCCAGATGTCCAGCAGCCCGGCCCGCACCTCGCCCTCGGTGCGCCGGCACCGCTCGTTGGCGAGCATCACCTCGCTGATCGACAGCCCGTTGCCGGCGCTGACCGCCAGCAGCTCCGCCCCGGTGCCGAACGGGTAGGCCACCCGGGTGGTGTCGGGGACGATCCGGTCCGCCCCGGCCGCCGCCTCGTCGACCACGAACCCGCCGCCGACCGAGTAGTACGTGCGCTCGCGCAGCGCCGCCCCGGCCCCGTCGTACGCGGCGAAGGTCATCCCGTTCGGGTGGTACGGCAGCGACCGACGCCGGTGCAGCACCAGGTCCCGGTCCGGGTCGAAGTCGACCTCGTGCGCGCCGAGCAGGCTCAGCCGGCGATCGGCGCGGATTTTGGCCACCCGGGGGGCGACGCTGTCGGTGTCGACGCTCTCCGGGGCGTCCCCCTCCAGGCCGAGCAGCACGGCCGGGCCGCTGCCGTGGCCGTGGCCGGTGGCCCCGAGCGAGCCGAACAGCTCCGCCCGCACCCGGGCGACGTCGGCGAGCAGGCCGTCGGCCTTGAGCCCGGCGACGAACGTGCCGGCCGCCCGCATCGGGCCCACCGTGTGCGAGCTTGACGGCCCGATGCCCACGCTGAAGAGGTCGAAAACGCTGATCATGTGCACTTCCTCGCCGTCGTACGCCCTGGTACGGACCCGACCGGCGAGCCTACCCGCCGGCCAGCTCACGCCCTCTTGCTGCACGGCTGATCGCGTCAGAGCGGGCCCGCCCGGGTAAGCACCTACGGGTGAGAGGTTCCGGGATCCCCCTCGGGACGGAGGGCGGGTGCAACAGCGGTTCCTACCGTTGAGTCAGAGGCGGCGGGCACGCCGCAGAGTGGGAGTACGACGATGAGTCGCAAACTGGTCCGGCCCCGCGAGGGGCGCATGATCGCCGGCGTCTGCGTCGGCCTGGCCCGCCGGTTCAACACGTCCGCCAACATGGTCCGGCTGCTGTTCCTGCTGTCGCTGCTGCTGCCCGGCACCCAGGTGATCGTCTACCTGGTGCTGTGGGTGCTGATGCCGAACGAGGACCGTCACACCGCCGCCACCCGCTACTGACCCGCCACCCGAACACGCCCGCCCCGGTCCTGCGGGGCGGGCGCTTCCGGTTCACGCTGGCGTCAGGGAGCGGTGTAGGTGACGGTCACCTTCTCGTACCCGAGGGAGCGCAGCAGGCCCACCAGCATCTTGTCGGTGTTCTCCTGGGCTCGGGCGGTCAGGCCGCTGTCGCGGGCGGCGGCGGTGATCCGGTCCTCGGCCAGCTTGTAGACCTGCTGCTGGCGGTTCGGGTCGCCCTTCACCAGGTCGTTGATCCGGTTGAACAGGCCGCGCTGCTCCGCCACGACGTAGCTCTTCTCCATGTCGAGGTTGGTCTGGCCGAGCTGCGGCGCGGGCAGCTTCACCTCGACGGACTTGCCGTCGGGCGAGACGACCACCGCGCCCTCGCCGATCTTGGTGAAGTCGACGTACGCCTCGACGCTGCCCGCCCCGACGAACAGGGTGCGCTGGTTGAGCAGGAACTCCGGCACGTTGTCGCGGTCGTTCTGCAGGTCGACCACGACCTGGAAGTTGCCCTCGGCCGCGACGTAGCGGCTGAGATCCTGGATCGACTTGAGCAGCGGCGGCTGGCTGCGGTCGGTCTGCTCCTTGGCGAAAGGGTTGCGGAAGTCGGGGAACACCCCGGTGGCCTGCGCGCCGAGCAGCACGACAACGGCCACCGCCGCCGCGCCGAGCACCACGAGCAACCCCCGCGCGGCCCCGGAGGGACCCCGGGGGGCGGGCCGGTCGACCTCACCGTCGTGGGACATCGCTCACCATCCTCGATCGAACATCGTCTGACGATGACGGTACGGCCACCGGGCGACACCCGCCCGTCAGGCCGGGTTTTGCTTCCCATGTCCGCCCCTGGCTGGCCGTGCCGCCGTCGTTTGGGGGCGTATTGGCGGGGCTTTGGCGGCACCCGCCAACGTGGATCGAGTCAGATCCGAGTCACAGAGGGGAGGCACACCAATGGAGAAGAAGGAGCTCAAGAAGATCAAGATCCGCAAGGCGGGTCCGGTCCGGCTGACCACCGCCGCCTGCACCACGTACCCCAGCAAGCTCTGACGGGGTACGACGTCGGGCGTGGGCGCGGACTGGACGCCCACGCCCGGCGTCACACCATTTTCCATGGCCGGCCGAGGAAGGGTGGGACCGGTGGAGACCGGAGTGGGGTACGACCAGGACAGCAGAGTGGTCCTCCACCCGCTGGTCTATCTCGCCGACGGCGACGAGGTGACCATCGGCCGGAGGGACACCGACTCGTACGGCATCTTCCCGAGCGACGGCGCGGAGTTGGTCCGGCGGCTCGCAGCCGGTGACACACCCAACGAGGTGGACCGGTGGTACCGGAGCGAGTACGGCGAGAGCGCCGACATCGAACACGTGCTAGCCGCCCTGGACGAGCTGGGTTTCATCGCGCAGGCCGGGGTCGTCGACGACCCAGCCCCGGTACGCGGGCAGCGGCTGGGCACCGCGCTCTTCTCCCCGCCCGCCCTCGTCGGATATGGCCTCCTGGTCGCCTGGGCGGTCCTGGCGATGATCCGCTCGCCGGATCTGTTGCCTACCTACCGGCATCTCTTCTTCACCGAGTACTTCACCGTGATCGAGCTGGCCCTGGCCGCCGGCGCGATCCCCCTGATCGTCCTGCACGAGGTGTTCCACGTCCTGGCCGCCCGCCGACTCGGCCTCCGATCACGGGTCAGCGTCGGACGCCGGTTCTACTACGTCGTCCTGGAGACCAACCTCGACGGGCTGGTCACTGTGCCCCGCCGGCAGCGCTACCTGCCGATCCTGGCCGGAATGCTGCTCGACGGGCTGGCGCTCAGCACCCTCACCCTGGTCGCCGATCTGACCAGGTCCTCCGACGGCGCGTTCTCCCCCGTCGGCCGGGTCTGCCTCGCGCTGGCATTCGCGACTCTGCTCCGGCTCGCCTGGCAGTTGTTCTTCTACCTGCGTACCGACCTGTACGTCCTGGTCACGACCCTGCTCGGCTGCGTCGACCTGCACACCACCGCCAAACGGCTGCTGCGCAACCGCGTGCTCGCCGCTGTGGGACGCCGGGAACGGATGGCCGACGAGACGCAGTGGCATCCCGTCGACCGCCGCGCCGCCGGCTGGTACTCCTGGCTGATCGTCGCCGGCTACACCTTCTCGCTGGCGCTCTTCGTCGTCGCGGTGGCCCCGGCCATCTATCGGATGTTCGCCGGCGCGATCGGTCGATTCTCCGGGTCCACCGGCGCTCAGCTCATCGACTCGATGCTGTTCCTCGGCCTGAACCTGTCACAGATCCTGCTCACCGTCTGGCTGGCGGTACGGGAGCGGCGGCAGCGCAGAGCCCAGGAGTTCCAGCACGTCATCACCTGAAAGGGGCGTCATCATGGGCAGCCATCACTGGATCGCCGCCAATCGCCGGGCCGACCACGACCGGCTCAGGGGGAGGCTGGAGCTTCCCCCGCTGCTCGCCCGGATCGACGCCCACCGCCGGCTCCGGGGTCCCTACACGGCAGCGGGTCAGCTCGTGCGCGCGATCGGCACCGACGCGCTGGCGCGCTGTCCCGAGTTGGGGCCCCGGCACCACATCGAGATCCTGACCGCCGCACCCGAGTTCGACGGCGCGGTGCCGCACATCCGCGCCACCCTGGAGCATCGGCCGACCTCGGAGGCACGGACCCGCTACCAGGCGCGGCTGCACACTCTGCGGATCGCGCACGGGCTGACCGAGTTCATCCGCGACTACCTCGCGGCCCTCGACGGCGCACCACGCACCGTCGTGTTCGCCAACATGCAGGAGGCCGACCCGACCGACCGCGAGTTCGTCGCCGTGCTGCTCCGGCGGCTGGACGCGGCGCGGCTGACCGTCGTGGTGGAGACGGGCACCGACGCGATGCTGGAACCGCCCGGACCGGTCAGCGTCTCGCTGCCGGCCACCCTACGAGAACGGACGATCCACCACACTGCCCTGGCGGGCGGGGCCACAACCGGCCAGGAGGGAAACGCGACCCGCGAGGAGGGGGAGACGCCCGGCGACGGGGACACCGAAGCCGACCGGGCCATTCTGGCCGGCCTGGATGACGCGGCGATCCACGAGCTGGCCCACGCGCACGTGGCGACCGAATGCCTCGACGACGATCCGACCGGACTGGCCGCGTACCGGAGCATCTCCGCCGCCGACCGGGCCGCGCTGCACGACGAGCGCAAGGCCGTCCTCGTCTCCCGCACCGAGCCGTCGCTGCTGCTCGGCGCGGTCCCGTTCCACGCCGAGCGGGGAACCGGTTCGCCGGCCGAGATCGCGGGGATACTGCGGGCCGCGCAGGTGTACTGCAAGAACCGTGGCCTGTACCACGCCACGGTGGAACTCGGCATGCGGGGCCGGGCGGTGCTGGACCTGGCGGACGCCCCGGACCTCTGGTGGGATCTCACCGGTGACGTGACCACCTCGTTGGCAGCGACGAGCCGGGCCCAGGAGGCCGAGGCGCTGTACGACGAGGCCCGCACCATCTCCATCGATCCGGCCATCCACATGCACGCGGCGTATGGCACCTCCATGCTCTTCGCCCGGCACTACGACGACGAACGGCGCGATCCCGAGCGGGCCCGTCGCTGGCTGAACCAGGCGATCGCCATCGCATCGCTGCTGCCCGATCCCAAGGAGCGCGCCTTCCAGTCCGCGTTCCAGCGCAACGGGCTCGCTCTGGTCGAAACCCGGCAGGGGCGGCCCGAGACGGCGCTGCAGCTGCTGAACGAGGGCATGGCCCTGCTCGACCGGGAACTCGAACCCGAGGAGCAGATGCTGCACCGGACCGGGCTGCGCTACAACCGGGCCCAGGTGTACGGGATGTTCGGTAGGCTGGAGGAGGCCCTCGCCGACTACAACTTCGTCATCGACGCCGATCCGAACTTCCCCGACCACTACTTCAACCGGGGCAACGTCCTGCGCCGGCTGGGCCGCAACGCGGAGGCGATCGAGGACTACCAGCAGACGCTGCTGCTCTCCCCACCGTTCCCGGAGGCGTACTACAACCTGGCCGACGCCCGGCTCGAACTGGACGACGCCGAGGGTGCTCTCGCCGACCTCGACCGGGTGCTCGAACTGGATTCGGAGCATGTCTCGGCGTGGGTGAACCGGGCCGGACTCCGGTGCGACCTGGACGACCTCGACGGCGCCTGGGCCGACGTCACCGCCGGTCTGGCCGTCGCGCCCGACAACGCCCACCTGCTCTGCCTGCGCGGCCGGGTGCTGGCCGAGCGGGGTGAGACCGACGCGGCCCACCAGGCGTTGACCGCCGCGCTCGGGGTCGACGCCGGGCTGGCCGAGGCGTGGGCGCTGCGGGGCGGTCTCCGCTACGGCTCCGGCGACCTGACAACGGCGATCACGGATTTCGACCGTGCGCTGGAGCTGCTCGACACACCGGAGATCCGGTACAACCGGGCGCTCGTGCACCAAGCGGCGGGCCGGTTCGCGGAGGCCGCTGGGGACTACCGCGCGGTGCTCGCGGTCGCCGACGACGCCGACGCGGCCGACCGGCTCGACGCCTGCCTCGCCGCCATGTCCACGCCGGCCACGGTCTGAGGCGTCGATGACCACCCGGGAGCGGACTGCCCCGCCGGTCGCTGAGGTGTTCACGGAGGCGATGGCGAGACTCGTCTCCGGGGTCGCGGTGGTGACCGTCCGTCGTCCGGACGGCACACCTGGCGGCCTGCTCGTCTCGTCCATCTGTTCCTACAGCGTCCGTCCGCCCTCCCTCCTGATGTCCATCGGCCGGAAGTCACGCTCGTACCGCACGCTCCTGAGTGAGGCAGAGTTCGGCGTACACCTGCTGGGTGCCGAGGACTGTCAGGTCGCGAGGGTGTTCGCCGGCCACGGCGACGACAAGTTCGCCGGGCTGGACTGGGGTTGGGAGGAAACGGTGCCGCGGCTTTACGCGATGCCCGTCTACCTGCGTTGCCTGCGTCGGCGGGTCTTCGAGCACGGCGACCACGCGGTCGTCATCGGCGAGGTCGCCCGGGGCGGTCTCGCCGACGGCGAACCGCTTGTCTACTACCGACGGGCCCTGGACTGGCGGTTGACCTCCGCCGGGCCGGCCCAGTCGCCCTGACCGCCGGTGGCCCGGCCGAGGTCAGCGGGGTGTCCGTGGCTGGCCCGGCAGCCCGTCGTCCCGCAGCCGCGGCCGGTCTGCGGCCGGTCCGCATCGCTTTGGGCCAGGCAGGTCGCGCACCGGATCGCTGAGCAGTGCAGCGACGGGGCTGCCGATCCGGTGAGGATCGCCCGCTGTAGGGCGCGCAGTCCCGGCCCGGGCTCGATCCCGGCCTCGTCGACCATCGTCCGGCGGGCCGACTGGTAGGCGCCCAACGCCTCGGCCCGGCTCCCGGAGAGATAGAGCGCCAGCATCCGCTGCTGATGGAAGCTCTCCCGCAACGGATACCGGGCGCAGAGCTCCTCCAACTCGCCAACCAACTCCAAGCTCCGGCCCTGGCACAGGTCCACGCCGATCCGCTCCTGCAGCAGCGCGAGCCGTTCGGTCTCCAGGCGAACGGCGTGCCGTCCGATCGCGTCGGACCGGCCAACGTCGAACAGCGCCGGTCCCCGCCAGACCGCCAGGGCCCGCCGGAACAGTTCCCCGCCTTCGGCGCATCGGCCCTCGCTGAGCTGGCGACGCCCCTCCGTGGCGAGAGACCGGAACCGGTGCACGTCCAGCTGGTCGTTGCCGACCCGGATGACATAACCGAACGGCCTGGTCAGCAGAATCGGGTGCTGCCGGCCGGGGCCGGACCCGGCCCAGTTCGGGGTGAGGATCCGGCGCACCGCGCTGACGTACATCTGCAGCGCGGCGACGGCCGACCGAGGTGGCCGGTTGTCCCAGAGCCCGTCGACGATCCTGGAAACTGGGAGGGGCTCGTTGGCGTGCAGCAGCAACAGCGTGAGCAACGCGCGTTGCAGCGGGGCGGTCGGGGCGCACGGCTCGCCGTCGCGGAACACCTCCAGCGCGCCCAGGATGCCGAAGCGCAGGCCCCGGAGCGGCACGGCCTCAGGCATGGCAGAAAGGGCGCCAATTCTCGCCGATAGTTAGGCGACCAGGCAAAGCGCAGCCCATTTTTTGTGGCATCCGTACCCTCCGGTTGCGATATTGCGAGCAGGCAGCCACAACCACGTGCGAGCGGCGCCAGAACCGACGAAACAAACTCGAAATAAATTGGTCACCACAGCCGAAAGCGATGATAGCAACGCGGCGAGTGAACGGGCAACAAGGCTGAAGAAACCGCTATTTCAAGATCGTTGAATGGCCGCGACTCGCGAAATGACCACATGGGTGGCCGCACCCCCGTCACCGCGCCACCCGTCGCGGCCAACGCCCGGGCGGGAGCACACCGACACCGCCCCGGAAGCCCCCGACACCACGCGCGGACCATGTGTCGCACTGCCGACATCGCCGCAGGTGGAGCGGTGGGCACCACCCTGGACCAGCCCGGCCGCAGGACCTCGTGGGCAACATTCAGCATCCCGGCAGTCACATCATGATCTTGAGATGTCGATGCGGACGCGATTGGGCGACTCACTTTCAACAGAACCCGGACGATCTCCACAAGGAATTCACAGAATTCGACACACATGAATCACATAAAGCCGCCATATTCGACCGATCAGGATTTTTCGGAGCGACCCATACGAACAGGCTGATCCTTTTCATCCTGCGTAGCTGTTGGCTTCGATGAAATGCAGGACGAGAATTTGGTCCACCTCAGGCGGTTGCGGACCAGGCCACGCCGTCTCTCCCGCTGACTGGCCAAGTGGTCACGTCAGGTTGATGACGTCGAGATCGCCACCTGTCAGCGTCACTACGGCGACAGCCCGCCGCAGGAGGCCCTGAGCCGTCTCCGGTTCCCGGCACGCCATAAGGTCGTGGCATGCCCAGCGGCCGTCTCATGCGCATCCACAGCGCCGAGTTCCAGGCCATGGCCGCCCGGGTCCTGCGGGTCACCGAACTGACCTCCCGCCTGAACGTCCTGCCCTTCGAGGACGAGGCGGGCAAAGCCGAGCTGTTCGCACAGATCCTCGGCAAGCCGCTGCCGAGGGGCGTCACCGTCTATCCGCCCTTCTACACGGACCACGGCCTCAACCTCGACCTTGCCGAGCGCGTGTTCATCAACCAGAACTGCACGTTCCTGGACTACGCCGGCATCCGGCTCGGCGAGCGCGTGATGGTCGGCCCGAAGGTCACCTTCGTCACCAGCGGCCACCCGGTCGACCCCGAACAGCGGCGGCTGTATCTCACCGGCGCGCCCATCGACGTGGCGGAGAACGTGTGGATCGGCGCGGGCGCCACGATCCTGCCCGGCGTCAGCATCGGCCGTGACGCCGTGGTCGCCGCCGGCGCGGTGGTGGCCGACGACGTTCCCCCGGCAACCCTGGTCACCGGCCCCAAGGCAACCACGCGCCGCCAGTGGTGAACCACCTCGCCGGCCGCGGTCGGGCGGGGCACAGGATCCTGCCCGATCAGGGAAGGTGGGCCCCGCTCCGGGTGCCACTCATCGTCACCGCGCGACGGGTCAGGGGTGCTTGGTGACGTGCGCGACGAACGCGCGCCACGCGAGCGGCCCGAAGGCGAGCGCCGGCCCGTTGGGGTCCTTCGAGTCCCGTACGCCGACGACGCCCGGAAGATTGTCGGCGACCTCGACGCACGCGCCGCCGTTGGAGCTGCTGCGAGTGGACTTCCGCCACCGCGCACCGATCAGATCGTCCATGCTCTCGCCCTCAGCAGGTCGATGGTCTGGTCTCGCGGCAACGAGACTGACCTGACGGTATCCCAGACCGCCCAGAGTGGAGCAACCTCATTCGTCACGCGCCCGGCAGCCTGGTCATCGAGGTAGCCGACATCCTCGCCGTCCGGGGTGTTCGCGATGATGAACGGCCCCGCCTGACCTGCGTGCAGGCCGGCGCTCAGTGGCAGCACGTGCACCATGACGGTGGCACGCTGTGCCATGGTCACGAGGTGATCGAGCTGGGCATCCATCACGTCGGGATGACCTCGGAGCAACGCCGCCTGGTCGATCACGAAGACCGTCATCGGGGGGCGAGGGCGGTCGAAGACCGCAGCCTGCCGCCGGAGACGGGACTCGACATGATCGTCCGCTTCGGAACGCAGCGGGCCGCTCATGAGAACCGCCCGGGCATAGGCTTCGGTCTGGAGGAGGCCAGGCAGAACGGCGGATTCGTACCATCTCAGGCCGGTGGCCTCGCGTTCGATCTCCGTCCATGGGCGGAACCACGCCGGTTCCTTTCGGCGCAGCACGTCCGGCCACAGCTCCAGTACGTCCCTGCCGAGAAGTTGCGCGACCTTGGCGCGGTGCCTGGTCTGCGGGATCCGTCCGTGGCTCGCCCATCGGGCCGCCGTCTTGGGGTCCACGCCTATCTCGGCTGCCAGGCTCTCGGCGGTGTGACCGGTTTCCGCCATCGCCAACTGCACGGACCTGTTCATCCCCTGACCTCCCGCAACGTCCTGCACGCCCGGAAGACATACTGAAACGCAGTGTGCATGCTCCGCAACTGTCGGCAAGGTCAAGGGCAGGACGGCGCGGCCGGTGGAGGGGTGACCCCGGCGGGCGCGTCCGTCGAGGGGGCCGCCCTGGTCCTTCCTGCGCGCGACGGGCGGGCGGCCCCCTCTCCAGGGGCAGACACACGGAGAGGGGCGGTCATGACGTACCGGATTAAGCGGGAGTGGTGCTGATGGTTAGCATTCCCCGCCCGCACCTGCCCGTGCGCCCCGTCTGGCTGTGCGGCGCCTGCGGCCACCCGTGGCCCTGCGGCACGGCGCGGCTATCGTTGCTGACCGAGTACCGGGGCAACCGCACCGCCCTGCTGATCTACCTGGCCACCCTCAAGGTCGAGGCCGAGGAGCAGCTAGCGCGGCTGACGCCCGGCGCGCCGCCGGCCGGGCTGACCGAGCGCTTCCTGTCGTGGGCGCGGGCCCGCGGGTGAGCGCGCCCGGCCCGAGCAGGTCAGGCGAACGCGTTGAGCCCCGTCAACCGCTGCCCGATGACGAGCTGGTGGATCTCGGAGGTGCCCTCGTAGGTGAGCACGCTCTCCAGGTTGTTGGCGTGCCGCATGATCGGGTACTCGCCGGAGACGCCGTTCGCGCCGAGGATGGTCCGACACTGCCGGGCGATGGCCAGCGCCTCCCGGACGTTGTTCAGTTTGCCGACGCTGACCTGCTCGGGGCGCAGCTTTCCGGCATCGGCGAGCCGACCCAGGTGCAGCGCCAGCAGGAAGCCCTTCTGCCACTCGACCGCCATGTCGGCGAGCTTGGCCTGGGTGAGCTGGAAGCCGGCGAGCGGCCGGCCGAACTGGGTGCGCGTCGTCGCGTACCCCAGGGTGGTTTCCAGGCAGTCGCGGGCCGCGCCGAGCGCGCCCCAGACGATGCCGTGCCGGGCCTCGGTGAGGCAGCTCAGCGGGGCCTTGAGCCCGGCCGCCCCGGGCAGCAGGGCGTCAGCCGGGAGCCGGACCCCGTCGAGCGAGATCTCGCCGGTGACGGAGGCGCGCAGCGACATCTTTCGCCGGATCTCGCGCACCGACACCCCGGGCGTGTCCAGGGGCACGGCGAACCCGCGCACCCCCTCCTCGGCGCGGGCCCAGATCACGGCGACGTCGGCGACCGGCGCGTTGGTGATCCACATCTTGCCGCCGTGCAGCAGCCAGTCGTCGCCGTCGCGGCGGGCGCGGGTAACCATCGACGCCGGGTCGGAGCCGTGGTCGGGCTCGGTCAGCCCGAAGCAGCCGATCGCCTCACCGGTCGCCATCGGGGGCAGCCAGCGCTGCTTCTGCTCCTCGCTGCCGTAGCGCCAGATCGCGTACATGGCCAGCGAACCCTGCACCGAGACCAGGGACCGCACGCCGGAGTCGCCGGCCTCCAGTTCCAGGCAGGCCAACCCGTAGGCGACGGCGGTGGAACCGGCGCAGCCGTACCCGGTCAGGTGCATGCCCAGCAGGCCGAGCCGGCCGAACTCCCGGGCCAGTTCCCGGGCCGGCACCTGGCCCTGCTCGTACCACTCGGCGACGTGCGGCCGGACCCGGTCGTCGACGAGCCGGCGTACGACGGACCGGATCTGACGCTCCTCGTCGTCGAGGAGGGAGTCCAGGTCCAGCAGGTCGACAGGAGTCATTCCGCAACCTTAACGAAGGCTCAGGAGCGGATTACTCGAGCTGGCCGGACAGCACCAGCACCCGGGCGTGGATCTGGTTGCGCTGCTGGAGGGCGGCGCGCAGCGCGCGGTGCAGCCCGTCCTCCAGGTAGAGCCCGCCGTTCCACTGCACCACGTGCGGGAACAGGTCCCCGTAGAAGGTGGAGTCCTCGGCGAGCAGCTTGTCCAGCGCCAACTCGCGCTTGGTGGTGATCAACTGGTCCAGCCGCAGCGGACGCGGCGGAATCTCCGCCCACTGCTTGAGCGTCAGGTTGTGCTCCGGATAGGGACGCCCGTCCCGGACCGCTCTGAAGATCACGACGGCACGCTCCCCTCCCCCTGACCGGGCCGATCCACTGCGCCGGATCGGCTCGCGGCGTGGCACCGCGCGCCACGGCACCGATGACCGTGCCAGCGTAGCCGCCCCCGCCACACCGCGTTTTACACCCTCATGTCGCTTTCGCGACCGTCGACACCCCGACCGGGCCGACGCCGAACCGGCCGACCGATCGACGCCGTCAGACGTCAGCTCCAGCGGCCCCAGCGGACCACCTCGTCGACCGGGCGACGCCCCCGCCGCAGCGACGACGACCGGTGGTCCGGTGCCGGGTAGCCCACGGTGACCGCGCCGACCGGGTCGTACTCCGCCGGCACCCCGAACGCCTCCCGGTACGCCTGCCTGCGCTGCGCCGCGATACCGAAGAAGCACGCCCCCAGCCCCTCGTCCACGGCGGTGAGCAGCATCAGCAGGGCGGCGAAGCCGGTGTCGACGTACCAGTACGGCACCGGCCAGCGTTCCTTCGCGCGGTCCGTCCAGCCCTTGTCCGGCTCGGCGTACCGCTCCAGGTACGCCGCGCGGTTGGCGTGCGGCACGACGATCAGCGGGGCCCGCCGCATCCCGGCCAGCCACCGCTCGCGACCGCCGCCGTCCGGGGTGGTCGCCGCCCAGAACCGCTCCCGGTCCGCCGGCTCCTCCAGCACCAGGAACCCCCAGCCCTGGGCGAACCCGGCGGACGGGGCGCGGACGGCGTGGTCGAGCAGCCGCCGCACCACCTCCGGCGGGACGGGACGGTCCGGGTCGTAGTTGCGCACCATCCGCCGCCGCCGGAGCACCTCGGCGAACTCCACGCCGCCCCCTTGCCGCTAGTTGGCCCCGGGCCGGATGCCCCAGGCGCCCCGCCAGGTGTCGCCCGGCTCCAGCGTGATCACGTCCTTGCCCGAGCGGTACGCGTCCGGCGGGCAGGTCATCGGCTCGATCGCCACCGAGCGGCGGTGCCGCTCCCCGCCGAGGGTGTCCCCGGTGTAAACCTGCCACCAGCCGAACTCCCGGTCCGCCCAGACCGTCACTGCCGCGTCGTCCGGGGCGGCCAGGGTCACCGAGGAGCCGCCGTCGGCGTCGCGGACCACGTCGCCGAACGCCGTGTCGAGCACCGCGTCGCCGATCCGCCGGGGACTGGTGTAGTCGTACTCGGTGCCGGCGACCGGGGTCGCCCCGACCGGCAGCAGCCGCCCGTCCACCTGTACCCGCAGCTTCCCCGGCACCCGCATGGCGAGGTCGTCCACCGCCACGCCGGGCAGTTGCAGGTACGGGTGCATCGAGTACCCGAACGGGCAGCGCTCCCCGCCGACGTTGGTCGCCTCGTGCTCTACGCGCAGGCCCTCCGGGCCGACCACGTACCGGTTGCGCAGCCGCAGCGCCCACGGGTAGCCGGGCTGCGGGGGCAGGTCGTACCCGAGGGTCACGGCGTCGTCGGCCTGCTCGATCAGGTGCCACGGCACCCAGTTGACCAGGCCGTGGAGGGCGTTGCCCCGGGTCGGCTCAGTCAGCGTGAGCTGCAACGACCGGTCGCCGAACGCGTACTGGCCGTCGCGGATGCGGTTCGGCCAGGGGGCCAGCACCTGCCCGGCCCCGCCGGGGCAGAGCTCGTCGGCGGCGTACCCGTCGAGGTAGTCGACACCGTCGTGCCGGTACGTCCGCAGGCCGCCACCCACCTCGACGAGGACGGCCTCGTGGCCGGCGGCGGAAATGGTCCACTGTGCGCCTGATGGCGGGCGGGATGCGGCTTTTTGCATGGCGGTGACCTTAGTCGGTCACTTCCGCGCACGGGGTGCGCGGTCGGCCACTCCCCGCACCACGCGGCTGTCGGTCACCCCCGCGCCTCGGATGGCGCACCGGACGCGGCGGCCCGGTAGCGCACCAGGGCCGGGAAGACCGCCACCAGCAGCACCGCGAGCACCGCCGCGGCGAGGCCGCCGCCGACCCAGGCGACGCCGGTGCCGAAGCCGGCGGCCATCGCGCCCGCCCGCAGGTCGCCGAGGCGGGGCCCGCCCGCCACCACCACCGTGTTCACGCCCTGGAGCCGGCCCCGCATCCGGTCCGGCGCGTGCACCAACAGCATCGTCTGCCGCAGCACGGCGCTGACCAGGTCGGCTGCGCCGGCCACGGCGAGCAGCCCGACCACCAGCCACAACTGGCGGGCCAGCCCGGCAACGGCGACGGCCACCCCCCAGCCGACCACGGCGCACACCAGCGCCAGCCCCTGCCGGCGGAGCCGGCCGATCCAGCCCGAGGTGAGCCCGCCGAGCATCGACCCGATGGCGATCGCGCTGTAGAGCCAGCCGATGGCCGCACCGCCGCCGAAGCGCTCCTCGGCGACCTCGGGGAAGAGGGCCCGGGGCATCGCCAGCACCATCGCGATCAGGTCGATGGCGAAGGAGAGCAGCAGCACCGGCGTGGTGGTCAGGTAGCGCAGCCCGCCGACGACGCTGGCCAAACCGGCCCGGCGGGGCGAGCCGTCGCCGTCGGGGTCCGGCTCCGGCGGCAGGGCCGGCATCCGGAGCGTGGCCCAGAGCGCCGCCGTGAAGAAGACGGTGTCCACGCCGTACGCGATCGGCAGCGCGACGCCAGTCTCCCGGGCCGCGAAGATCAGCCCGGCCAGCAGCGGCCCGAACACGGACGCGGCGGTGTGCGTGGTGAAGTTCAGCGTGCTCGCGGCCGGGACCAGCTCGGCCGGGACGAGCCGGGGGAGGCTCGCGGTGAGGGCCGCCCCGCTGATCGCGAAGCCGACCGACTGCAACGCCACCAGGGCCAGCAGCAGCACCGGGCTGCCCACCCGGAACACGGCCTGGACCAGCAGCCCCAGCATCGACATCCAGAGCACGAGCTGGCTCGCCAGCAGCACCGCGCGCCGGTCCCGGGCGTCCGCCACCGCACCGCCCCACAGCCCGAAGACCAGCAGCGGTACGAACGCGGCCACGCCGAGGAGCCCGACCCAGAACGAGTCCCGGGTCAGCGCGAACATCTCCACCGGCACGGCCACCGCTGTGAGCTGGAAGCCGAGCATCGCGACGCTGCTGCCGAGCCAGAGCCGCCGGTACACGGGCACCCGCAGCGGACGAAGGTCGATCGCCCAGCGGCGCGCCCCGCGCGCCCGGGTCTCCTTGACGGCGGTCACGGGGCGAGCCGCTCCACGACCCATCGGCCGTCGCCCGCCGGGCCGGGGACGGGCGCGGTGCGACGGAACCGCAGCCGGTCGTGCAGCCGGCTGGCCCTGCCCTGCCAGAACTCCACCGTCTCCGGGCGGACCCGCAGGCCGCCCCAGTGCGAGGGCGCGGGCACCGGGTCCACGTCGGCGAACCGCTCGGCCGCCGCCCGGTAGCCGGCGTCCAGCGCGGCCCGATCCGGGATCACCCGCGACTGCTCGCTGGCCCAGGCGCCGAGTTGCGAGCCGCGCGGCCGGATGGCGAAGTACGCCTCCGTCTCGGCCCGGTCGACGGGCTCGATCCGCCCGGCGACCACCACCTGCCGCTGCATGGCGAACCAGGGAAAGACCAGGCTGGCGTACGGGTTGGCCAACGCCTCCACGCCCTTGCGCGAGCCGTGGTTGGTGAACAGGACGAAGCCCTGCGCGTCGTACCCCTTGAGCAGGACGGTACGGCCGCTGGGGCGGCCGGCGGCGTCGGCGGTGCCGAGCACCATCGCGTTCGGCTCGGGCAGGCCGGACGCCACCGCGTCGGCGAACCAGCGCCGGAACTGGGCGTGCCAGTCGGCGGCCAGGTCCGACTCGGAAAGGCCCAGGTCGGCGGCGTACTCGTTACGCATGCCGACCGGTACCGGTGTGTCACCCGTCACAGCTAACCTCCCCCTCGGTGGCCTCGTTACCCTCGGCGACGCTGGCCAGCCCCTCCCGCCCAGTCTCACCGAGCTCACACGCTTGTCCACCGGCGGGGATGTCGTGTGCAGCACAGTCGCAGTGGGTCGCGGACTCGGTTACCCAGCAGGCAAGATGTCACGAACACATCCCTGAGGGTCACCTAAAGGCGCTCGGCCGGCCGGATGAGCCCAGGCGGGCGCACCGAGCAGATCCAGGAGAGAGCGCATGGCCGACTTCAAACCGGGCCTGGAGGGCGTCGTAGCCTTCGAAACCGAGATCGCCGAACCGGACCGCGAGGGGGGCGCGCTGCGCTACCGCGGCGTGAACATCGAGGATCTGATCGGTCAGGTCTCCTTCGGCAACGTCTGGGCGCTGCTGGTCGACGGCCGTTTCGGCCCCGGCCTGCCGCCGGCCGAGCCGTTCCCGGTGCCCGTGCACTCCGGCGACATCCGGGTCGACGTGCAGTCCGCCGTCGCGATGCTCGCCCCGTACTGGGGGCTCAGCCAACTCCTCGACATCTCCAACGAGCAGGCCCGCGAGGACCTCGCCCGGGTCTCGGTCACCGCGCTCTCCTTCGTCGCCCAGTCCGCGCGCGGCCTGGGCCTGCCGGCCGTGCCGCAGAAGGAGATCGACAAGGCGGAGACGATCGTCGAGCGCTTCATGAAGCGCTGGCGCGGCGAGCCCGACCCGCGCCACGTCAAGGCCGTCGACGCGTACTTCATCTCGGCCGCCGAGCATGGCCTGAACGCCTCCACCTTCACCGCCCGGATCGTCGCCTCCACCGGCGCCGACGCCGCGGCCTGCATCTCCTCCGGCATCGGCGCGCTCTCCGGCCCGCTGCACGGCGGGGCGCCGTCGCGGGTGCTGAGCATGCTGGAGGCCGTCGAGCGCAGCGGCGACGCCGAGGGGTACGTCAAGGGCGTCCTGGACCGGGGCGAGCGGCTGATGGGCTTCGGCCACCGGGTCTACCGGGCCGAGGACCCGCGCGCCCGGGTGCTGCGCCGCACCGCCAAGGAACTGGGCGCGCCGCGCTTCGAGATCGCCGAGGCGCTGGAGAAGGCGGCCCTGGCCGAGCTGCAGGCCCGCCGCCCGGACCGGGTGCTCGCCACCAACGTCGAGTTCTGGTCGGCCGTGGTGCTGGACTTCGCCGAGGTGCCCGCGCACATGTTCACCTCGATGTTCACCTGCGCCCGGATGGGCGGCTGGAGTGCGCACATCCTGGAGCAGGTGAAGCTCCAGCGGTTGGTCCGCCCGTCCGCGCGGTACGTCGGCCCGGGCAGCCGCAAGCCGCAGCAGGTGGAGGGTTGGGACGCCATCCCGCACGGCGTGTAAGGAAGGACACCCTGTTAACGCTTTCGGCATAGCAGGGGCCCCTGTTAACACCCACCACCTGGGTGCGCGACGCCCGTCCGATCCCGTCGACGCAGCGACGGAAGGGGCCCCGCCGGTTCGGCGGGGCCCCTCCGCGTACCCGGGTGCGGAAGCCCCCCGACCGTGAGGCGGGCGGCGCTGCGGAACCGGGTGCGGAAGGCCCCCGACCGGGAGGCGGGCGGCGGCGCGGGACCGGGCGTCAGGTGGCGGCGTAACCGGGCGGATGTGTCAAACGCCTCAGCTCCGACGGCGGGACCCCCGGGTGTCCGGGCTCGCCCGGGTGCGAGGATGGGGGCTCGGCAGTGCCGCCGGACCGGGCTCGGATCCGGCCGCCCGTGCGCCCACGCACGCGTCCTCCGCGCCCGCTCACCCACCACCTGACCGGGCCCCGCCCACGCGGAAGGATCTCGACAACCGTGGCTGACGCACCGACCATCCGGATTCCCGACGACATCAAGCCCGCCGACGGGCGGTTCGGCTGCGGGCCGTCCAAGGTCCGTCCGGCGGCCGTCTCCGCCCTCGCCGACGCGGCGACCGGCTTCCTGGGCACCTCGCACCGGCAGAAGACCGTCCGGGACCAGGTCGCCCGGCTGCGGCGCGGCATCGCCGAGTTCTACTCCCTCCCCGAGGGGTACGAGGTGATCCTCGGCAACGGCGGCACCACCGCCTTCTGGGAGGTCGCGACGTTCGGCCTGATCCGGGACCGGGCGCAGTTCGCCAGCTTCGGCGAGTTCGGCGCGAAGTTCGTCAAGTCGGTCAAGGACGCGCCGTTCCTCGGCGAGCCCACGGTGCGCAAGTCGGAGCCGGGCAGCGCCCCGGCGCTGGTCGCCGAGGCCGGCGTCGACGCGTACGGGCTGCCACAGAACGAGACGTCCACCGGCGTCGCGGTGCCGATCAACCGGGTCGCCGGGGCCGACGAGGGTGCGCTGCTGCTGGTGGACGCGACCTCGGCGGCCGGTGGCCTGGCGGTGGACGTCGCCGAGACCGACGTCTACTACTTCGCCCCGCAGAAGTGCTTCGCCTCCGACGGCGGCCTCTGGCTGGCCCTGATGTCGCCGGCCGCCCTGGCGCGGGCCGCCGAGATCAAGGCGTCGGGCCGGTACATCCCGGCCTTCCTCGACCTGGTCACCGCGATCGACAACTCGCGGCTGGAGCAGACCTACAACACGCCGGCGCTGGCGACCATCTTCCTGGCCGCCGAGCAGACCGACTGGATGAACGAGCAGGGCGGCCTGGCCTGGGCGGCCAAGCGCACGGCCGAGAGCGCCGGCATCGTGTACGGCTGGGCCGAGCGCTCCGCCGTGGCGACCCCGTTCGTCACCGACCCGGCGCTGCGCTCCAACGTGGTCGCCACCATCGACTTCGCCGACGGGGTGGACGCGGCGGCGATCGCCAAGGCGCTGCGCGCCAACGGCATCGTCGACACCGAGCCGTACCGGAAGCTGGGCCGCAACCAGCTGCGGATCGCGCTCTACCCGGCCGTCGAGCCGGCCGACGTGGAGGCGCTGACCGCCTCGATCGACTACGTCGTCGAGCGACTCTAGGCATCGTCACACTGGGTGGCCGCCGCAGCGCCGGCAGCCACCCAGTGTGATCATCTTCGCAGCTCATCCGCAACATGCGGGTGTCGCGTCCCCCACCTGGTTGCGGATGGGCGTACCGTGGTGCGGGACGCCACGGGTGGCCGACCCGTGGCGCGCGGCCAGCGAAGCGGGACGGAGGCAACGCTCATGCGCCCAGTACGCTTCGTCGCCCTCTCGGAGGACGGCCAGGCTCTGGTGCTCGCCGACGAGGTCGGGCGGCTGCTCGCCCTGCCCATCGACGAGCGCATCGCCGGCGCCCTGCACGCCGAGCCGGGCGCACCCCCGCTCGCCGTGGTGCCGAACGCCGCCGACCCCCTGCCGTCGCTGTCCCCGCGTGACATCCAGGCCAAGATCCGCTCCGGCGAGTCCGCCGAGGACGTGGCCCGCGTCGCGGGCGTCCCGGTCGACCGGGTGCTGCGGTACGCGGGCCCGGTGCTCCAGGAGCGGGCGATGCTCGCCCAGCACGCCCGGCGCACCCGGCTCAAGGGCGCGGAGAAGCCGACCTCACTGGCCGAGGTGGTCAACGGCCGGCTTGCCCAGCACGGGATCGACACCGAGAAGATCTCCTGGGACGCGTACCGCCGCGACGACGGCACCTGGCGGATCATCGCCACCTGGCCGTCGGGCAAGGCCACCGCGCAGGCGGTGTGGGACCTGGACAAGACCCGGCAGCACGTCGTCCCGCACGACGACATGGCGCAATACCTCTGCGCCGAGCGCCCCACCCCGATCCTCGGCCAGGAGCCGGCCCCGGAGCGGGGCGGCCACGCGCTGCCCGGCCCGTCGCGCGCCGAGCCGGGCCGGGGCGGGCACGGGCTGCCGGCGGCGGCCGGCGAGCACAGCCGCCCGGGTCGGGACCCGATCCGCGCCGGGCGCGACGCCCTGCTCGCCTCGCTGGACCGGCCGCTCGGCTCGACGTCCGGGCGGGGCCTTGAGCCGCGTACCCCGGCCGCGCTGGCCGGGTCGGACGCGCCCCGGCAGCGGCCGGTCGGCGGCGGAGCGGCGGCCCTGCTCGGCGGCGGCCAGGGCTCCGCGTTCGACGACGACTCGGACGCGCCGAAGGAGGTCCCGGCTGTGCCGTCGCTGGCGGTGCTCCGGCCCCGCCGCACGGGCGCTGCGGCGGCCTCCGGCGGCGAGTCCACCGACGCCTCCGGTAAGCCACGCAAGCGCCTGCCGAGCTGGGACGACGTGCTGTTCGGCAGCGGCCCGGCGGCCCGCGAGTCCTCCTGATCCATCCGCCCGCCGGGCGGCGCGCCGATCCGTGCGCCGCCCGGCGGGCGGTGAGCGGCGAGGCACTCGAAGTCCCGCCGTGGCAGGGTGAACCGTATGGAGTACACGAATCTGGGACGCACCGGTCTGTCGGTGAGCCGGCTCTGCCTCGGCACGATGAACTTCGGGCCGCAGACCAGCGAGCCGGACAGCTTCGCCGTCATGGACCGGGCAATCGAGCATGGCATCAACTTCTTCGACACCGCCAACGTGTACGGCTGGCAGACCGGCGAGGGAATCACCGAGCAGATCATCGGCCGCTGGTTCGCCCAGGGCGGCGGGCGGCGGGACAAGGTGGTGCTGGCCACCAAGGTCTACGGCAAGATGGGCGACTGGCCCAACGAGCAGGGCCTGTCCGCCCGGCACATCGTCCGGGCCTGCGAGGACTCGCTGCGCCGGCTCCAGACCGACGTCATCGACCTGTACCAGATGCACCACGTCTCCCGGGCCACCCCGTGGGAGGAGATCTGGCAGGCGATGGAGACCCTGGTCGCCCAGGGCAAGGTCATCTACGTCGGATCGTCCAACTTCGCCGGTTGGCACATCGGGCAGGCGCAGGCGGCGGCCCAGCGGCGCAACTTCCTCGGCCTCGTCTGCGAGCAGTCGATCTACAACCTGCTGACCCGGGCCGTCGAGCTGGAGGTGATCCCGGCCGCCCAGCACTACGGCCTCGGCATCATCCCCTGGTCGCCGCTGCACGGCGGGCTGCTGTCGGGGGCGCTGCGCAAGATGGCCGAGGGCGGGGCCGCCCGCAGCACCTCCGGCCGCGCCGCGGAGAGCCTGGCCGCGCACCGGCCGGCCATCGAGGCGTACGAGAAGTTCTGCGCCGACCTCGGTCACGACCCGGCGGACGTGGCGCTCGGCTGGCTGCTCTCCCGGCCCGGGGTCACCGCGCCGATCATCGGCCCGCGCACCCTCGACCAGCTCGACCGGTCGCTGGGCGCGCTGGACGTCCGACTCGAGGAGGCGGCGCTGGCCCGGCTCGACGAGCTGTTCCCGCCGGTGGGCAAGGGCGGCCCGGGCCCGGAGGCATGGGCCTGGTGACCCCGGGCTGACGTTCCCGACCCCCGCCCCGCCAGCGGGGTGGGGGTCGGGGCAGGCGGGCCGGGTTCAGCGGAAGGCCACCTCGCCCGCCAGCACGGGCCCGACGACCTTCGCTGCGCCCAGAACACGACGCCCACTCGGACAACGCGACGTTGACATCGACGAGAATCGGTGTCTACCGTACTTTCGAATCGATTCGAAGCAGTGTCGACCCAGAACCGGACCGCACCACGCCGGGCCCCGGGCCGAGATCGCCGCCACCCGCTGCGCCCGCTCGTCCATCTCGCTGCGCCACGGCACCGGCCTCGCCCTGACGGCGACGCCCCCGGGCCGCCCACACC
>NZ_SMKJ01000507.1:0-2615 GCF_004348615.1 Micromonospora sp. KC207 | reverse complement strand
GAGCCCCACAGGCCCCAGGCGACGGAGGTGGCGGTCAGCCCGGCGGCGCGCCGCCGCTCGGCCAGCGCGTCGAGGGCCGCGTTGGCCGCCCCGTACGCGCTCTGCCCGCTGCTGCCCCAGACGCCCGCGTTCGAGGAGTACAGGACGAACGCGTCCAGGTCGTACCCCCGCGTGAGTTCGTCGAGGTGGCGGGCCCCGGCGACCTTCCCGGCGAACACCTCGGCCATGTCGGCCAGCCCGGTCTCGCCGATCGGCACCGAGTGCGCCACACCCGCGGTGTGGAATACGGCGCTCAACGGCACGTCGGCGGGCAGCCCGGCGAGCAGCTCCTTCACGGCGGCCCGGTCCGCGACGTCGCAGGCCACCACGGTCACCTCGGAGCCCAGCGCCCGCACTTGCCCGACCAACTCGGCCGCACCGGGAGCGTCGGCACCGCGCCGGCTGGTCAGCACGAGGTGCGCGGCCCCGTCGGCTGCCAGCCGGCGGGCCACGTGGGCGCCGAGCGCGCCGGTGCCGCCGGTGACCAGGACGGTGCCCCTGGGCCGGTACTCGCGCTTGGCCGGCAGCGCGGGCGCGCGCCGCAGCCGGCGGCCGTACCCGATGGGGCCGCGCAGCGCGACCTGGTCCTCCTCCCCGGCCAGCACGTCCGCGAACGCCTCCCAGACCGGGCCGTCCACGTCGGAGGGCAGGTCGACGAGCCCCTTCCACGTCCGGGGCAGTTCGAGGGCCGCGACCCGGCCGAAGCCCCAGACCTGCGCCTGGTGCTCGTCGGCGGTCTCACCCGGCTCGACGCAAACCGCACCCCGGGTGACGGCCCACAGCCGGGCGGCCGGCAGGGCCTCGGCGACGGCCTGGGTGAGCAGCAGGGTCGCGGCGACGCCGACGGACACGTCCGGATGCTCGGGGTGCGGGCGACGATCGGTGCCGAGCAGGGACAGCACCCGGACCGGCCCGTCCCCGCCGGCCCCGGCGAGCAACGCCGCGCACGCAGCCCGGTCGGTGCTGGTCGGCTCGACGGTCAGGAGGCGCACCTCGACGCCCCGCCCGGCGAGCGCACCGCGCACCGCCTCGACGAGCTCCGCCGGCTGGTCCGGGCCGGTGACCAGCAGCCACCGGCCGTCCGGCGCGGCACCGGTGCGCTCCAACCGCCTCCAGCCGACCCGGTAACGCCAGCCGTCCGAGGTCGGGCCGGAATTCGCCGGCGCGGCGGGCTCCAGCCAGTAGCGCTGCCGCTGGAACGCGTAGGTGGGCAGGTCCACGGCGGCCCGCGCGGCCCCCGCCAGGGCCCGGGACCAGTCCACGGTCACCCCCTGGGTGAACGCCTCGGCCGCCGAGGTCAGGAGCCGGTCCAGGCCGCCCGCGTCCCGGCGCAGCGAGCCCACGGTTACCACCCGGAGGCCGGCGTCGTCCCCGAGCTGCTCGATCCCGGGTACGAGGACGGGATGCGCGGCGACCTCGACGAAGGCGCGGTGCCCGTCGTTGAGCAGCAACCGCGCGGTTTCCTCGAAACGGACCACACCGCGCAGGTTGCGGTACCAGTAGCCGGCGTCCAGCCCGGCGGTGTCGAGGCGTCCGCCCTGCACCGTCGAGTAGAAGGGCAGCTCCGCCGCACGGGCGTCGACCGGGCCTAGGACGGCGAGCAGTTCGTCGCGCAGCCGTCGCACCTGCGCCGAGTGGGAGGCGTAGTCCACCGGGATCCGCCGGACCCGGACCTCCTCGGCCTCGAACGCCTCGATCAGCGCGGTGACCGCGTCGGCGTCCCCGGACACCACGGTCGACTGTGGCCCGTTGACGGCCGCGACGTCGAGCCGGCCGTCCCAGGCGGCCAGCCGCCCCGCGACCTCCCGGACGGGCAGCGGGACGGACGCCATGCCGCCGAGGCCGGAGAGCACCCGGCCGATGACCTGGGAGCGCAGCGCGACCACCCGGGCGGCGTCCGACAGCGTCAGCGCGCCGCAGACCACCGCGGCGGCGATCTCGCCCTGGGAGTGGCCGACCACCGCGTCCGGCTCGACGCCGAGCGAACGCCACGCCTGCGCCAGCGACACCATCACCGCCCAGGAGACGGGCTGGAGCACGTCGACGCGGTCCAGCGGCGGGCTGCCGGCCGCGCCCCGGATCACCTCGCCGAGCTTCCAGTCGGTGTGCGCCGACAGCGCCTGCTCGCACCGTCGCATCGACTCGGCGAACACCGGTGACTGGTCGAGCAGGTCGGCACCCACGCCGGCCCAGTGCGTCCCCTGCCCGGGGAAGACGAAGACGGTGCGCCCGGTGGGCGCGGCGACGCCGGTCGTGACGGCCGGCCCGGGTTCGCCCCCGGCCAGCAGGCCGAGCGCGTCGAGCGCCTGCTGTCGCCCGGTGGCCGTCACCACCGCCCGGTGGTCGAACACCGAACGCGCGGTGGCCAGGGCGAGTCCGGTGCCGGCGAGGTCGGTCTCCGGCGCGGCGGCCAGCAGGTCGCGCAGCCGGCGGGCCTGCCCGGCCAGCGCCGGCTGCGACCTGGCGGACAGCACCAGCGGTACGACCGGCGGCGGGTCGCCGACGGGCCGGGTGTCATCTGGTCGGGCGGCGGCGGGCGGGGCGGCCGGCTCGGGGGCCTCCTCCAGCACCACATG
>NZ_SMKJ01000506.1:0-2631 GCF_004348615.1 Micromonospora sp. KC207 | reverse complement strand
AGTCGACCGCCGGCGGGAACCGGGGCGACGACCTCGCGGGGGACGGGGGTACGGCCTGATGCCCGACTGGTTGGAGGCCGTGCTGCGGGTGGTCGGCGTGCTGGTCGCCTTCCTCACCCTGCCGCTCGTCGTCGGGCAGGCCGAGCACAAGGTGATGGCGCACATGCAGGGCCGGCTCGGCCCGATGTACGCGGGCGGCTTCCACGGCTGGGCCCAGCTCGTCGCCGACGGGGTCAAGTTCGTGCAGAAGGAGGACATCACCCCGCGCGAGGCGGACCGGGCGGTGTTCCGGCTGGCCCCGGTGGTGGCCCTGGTGCCGTACCTGCTCGCCCTGCTGGTGATCCCGCTCGGGCCCGGCGACCTGGTCGGTCAGCCGTTGGACATCGGCCTGTTCTTCGTCCTGGCCGTGGTCGGGGTGGGCGTGGTGGCGGTGCTGATGTCGGCCTGGGCGTCGGCCAACAAGTACAGCCTGCTCGGTGGGCTGCGCGGGGCCGCCCAGCTCCTCGGCTACGAGCTGCCGCTGGTGCTGGCCGCCGCGTCGGTGGCGATGGCCGCCGGCACGTTGAGCCTGCCCGGCATCGTCGAGGCGTGGCGGCCCTGGTGGCTGCTCTGGCAGGCCCCCGCGATGATCGTCTTCTTCGTCGCCGGGCTGGCCGAGATCCGCCGGCCCCCGTTCGACATGCCGGTCGCCGACTCGGAGCTGGTCTTCGGCTATCTGACGGAGTACACGGGGCTGCGCTTCGCGTTCTTCCTGCTCGCCGAGTACGTCGGCATCGTGGTGATCGCCGCGCTGACCACGGTGCTCTTCCTGGGGGGCTGGCAGGGCCCGTTCGCCGACGCTCAGCTCGGCTGGCTGTGGACCCTGCTGAAGGTCTTCGCCGTCTCGTTCGTGATCATCTGGCTGCGGGTGGCGTACCCCCGGCTCCGCGAGGACCAGCTCCAGCGCCTGTGCTGGCTGGTGCTGGTGCCGGCCTCGCTCGCCCAGCTCGTCCTCACGGCCGCCGTCCGCGTCACGATGTGAGGAAGGGCCCCTTGCTATCGCTTTCTGGATAGGAAGGGGCCCCTCCGAACAACGCCGCGCGGGTTACGGTGCGGCGTAGAGCAGGCGGTTCGGTGAGCCGGGGCCCGGGTTGATCACGACGCCGGTGGTGGCGGCGGCGATCAAGGCGCTCTTGGCCTGCGCGAGCGTGGCCGTGGGGAACTGCTGCCGGTAGCGGGCCAGCCATCCGGTGACGTGCGGCGCCGCCATCGAGGTGCCCGACCAGCCGGAGGCGACCGCGGTGTTCGAGGCGATGCCGGCGGAGGTGATGTTCACGCCGGGGGCGAAGATGTCGACGCACGTGCCGTAGCTGGAGAACGAGGCGCGGGTGTCCGTGATGTCGGTCGCGGCGACGGTGACGCCCCGGGGGGAGCGGGGGCCGTTGGTGCAGGCGTCGGTGTTGAAGTTGTTGGCGATGAAGACGGCGTGCACGCCCGAGTTGATCAGGTTCTCGGCGGCGGCGTTGGGGGCGGTGCCGTAGCCCTGGAGGCTGAAGTTCGCCACCGAGACGGGGTCGTGGTTGGCGGCGATCCAGTCCATGCCCTCGATCAGGTCCGTCGTCCAGCCGGAGTTGTTGCACTGGAGGACCCGTACCGCCTTGATGGTGACGGCCTTGGCGACGCCGTACTTCGCGCCGCCGACGGTGCCGGCGACGTGCGTGCCGTGGCCGTTGCAGTCGTTGGTGCCGTTGCCGTCGCCGACCGCGTCGTAGACGCCGCTGGCCCGGCCGCCGAAGTCGACGTGACTGGCCCGGATGCCGGAGTCGACCACGTAGACCGTGACGTTGGCGCCGGTCGAGGTGTACCCGAAGCTGTTGTTCAGCGGCAGGTTGTGCTGGTCGATGCGGTCCAGCCCCCAGGAGGGCGGGTTCGTCTGGACGGCCTGCGTCGTGAAATCGCCGGTCAGGCCGCCGTAGATGCGGGTGTCCCGTTCGACGTACGCCACGGCGGGGTCGGCGCGTACGGCGGCGAGGGCCGCCGGGGGCAGGTGGGCGGCGTACCCGTCGAGGACCTGCGTGTAGCGGGTAAGCACGGTGCCGCCGGCCCGCTCGGCGACGGTTGCGGCCCGCCCGGTGCGGGCGGTTCGTGCGGCGCGGTCGGTGCCGGCCGGCGGGTCGGTGAGCACCACGATGTACCGGTCCGGCGCGGCCTCCGGTCCGCCCGGCCGCAACGGCGCGGGCGCGGGACGGCCCGGCTCCGCCGCACCTGGGGCTGCCGACGCTGGTACGGCGAGGGCTGTGACGAGCGCGCCGGTGATCATGCCGGCCAGTACGCCCAGGCGTACCGTTCTGCCACCTGGCTTCCGCAAGGCTGAACCTCCTCCGATATGGACAGTTCTGCCCGCCGCCGGACCCGGGAGGGTCGGCGGCGCGCGCCCATAAGTCGATCATCTTGAATTGAAGCGAGTGTTAACTGGTGAAGACTGTCGATGGATTTGTGGCGGCTGGGCCGTACTTCGCCAGCGTCGGACAGCCTTCGTTTCAGAGCCGGACAGCCTTCGTTTCGCAGCCGGACAACCGTCACCAGGCCGGCCAGCCGTACGCCCCGCCCGGAACGCGCGGGCGGGGCGTACGAAAAGGGTGGGTTCAGCCC
>NZ_SMKJ01000505.1:0-2648 GCF_004348615.1 Micromonospora sp. KC207 | reverse complement strand
GGGGGTGGTGGGGGCGGTGCAGGTGGTGCTGGGGCTGGTTCAGGTCGGTCGGGGCACGACCGTCGCGCACGCGCACGTCACCGGGCAGCACCTGTGGCACGAGTCGGCGGCGTGGAACGTCGCCGTCGGCGCCGGGTTCCTGTTCGTTGCGCTGCGGCGGTTCCCGCCGGCCGGCGTGCTGCCGATGCTCAGCGCTTTCGTCGCGACCCTGGTGCTGCTGTCGGTGAACGACCTGGTGACCGGTCAGGTCGCCGTGTCGCGGCTGGTCAGCCACGCGATCCTGGTGTTCGGTTGGGTGCTCACCGCGCTGCTGTCGTGGCCCGGTCTGCGCCCGGGTGAGCCCGCGCCCCGGCAGGGCAGGTCGCCGGGCTCCCGCTGGCGAATCGAGCTGGACCAGCCCGAGCCGGCGGCCCCGCTGCGGCTGCTGCCGCCGCATCCGTACTCGACGCGGGCCCATGCCCACCCCACCGGGTCCGCCGGGCGGGCCGACCACCAGGCCGCCTGATCCGACGGGTCGGGCCGGTCACCTGACCCGACCGTCCGGCGAGCCGCTCCGCTGGTCGAAGGGCCGGGCGGACCGACCGACGCGCCGGGCGGGGCTCAGCCGGCCCGCGTCGACCGCGCCGGGCGGCCGTCGGCGTGCCACGCGGCGACGAGGTCCTCCCGCGCCCGCGCAACCCGGGAACGGATCGTGCCGACGGGACAGCCGCAGACCTGCGCCGCCTCGGCGTACGACAGGCCGGCGACCTGGGTGGCGACGAACGCCTCTCGCCGCTCCGGTGTCAGACCGGCGATGAGCTGGCGCAGGACGACCCCGTCGTCCGCGCCGGGCTCGGCCGCGCCCGCGCCCTCCGCCGCCGCCTGCCAGTCCGGCAGCGCCGTCGTACGCGGGCGGGTCACCGCCGTGCGAACCTGGTCGACGGCGACCCGGCGGGCGATGCTGAACACCCAGGTACGGGCCGAGGACCGGCCGGCGAAGCCGGGCAGGCTGCGCAGTGCGCGCAGGAACGTCTCCTGGGTCAGGTCGTCGGCCTCCCCCGGCCCGGCGAGGTGGGCCAGGAACCGCCACACCGGGCCCTGGAGGGCCCGCACGAACGCGGCGGCAGCCGGCTGGTCGCCCGCGCCGGCCAACCGCGCCCACCGGGTCACCTGCTCGTCGTCGGCCCCCGCGCCGGCGGCCCACCCGGGCCCGCTCACGGACAACCGCCCGCGCCGGGGCGGACCGTCGGCCGCGACGGGCGGTGCCGTCGGGCGTTCACCTGGACCGGTACGGTCCGCGACGCTGCTCGGTTCACGTGGTCTGTCTCCCGGCCCAGCTCCGGCGGTTGGCACCCTCCGCCGGGGCGGAAGGCCGATCTCGGTACGCCGCCCGAGAGCGCCGCACCCCGGTTTGTCGGTGCCCGGGGCGGAAAAGTTCCCGGGCCTCCCGCATCACCTGACCCCGGCCACCCCGTACCCCCGAACCGGCCGCCGTGGCACGGACGCAGCCCGTCCGGATGTCATCCAAAATCATCCGGCCTGCTGGGGTTCGTCCCGGCCGACCGTGGCGAATCCGCCCGCAGACACAGCATTCGGGGCCGGTCCGTCGCGGCCACCGCGAGACCGAGGGTGTCCGGGTACCAGCGGGCCCGGGCGAAGAACCAGTGCGCTTCGCCCGTGGTGGACCAATCGTGACAGGCCAGCGGCGATCCACATTCCGCAGACCGTGCGCCGACGCACCGCCGCGACGTGTCCGACCAGCAACGCGCAGAACGTCGCGTACGACGGCGCGGTGGAACATGAACGCAGCGACTCGACCACCCGCGCGCCGAAGTCGATCTACAAAGCTCCAAAACTGCAGCTGACCTGCAAACACTTGGCAATCTGGGCTATGAGGGCGAGGCACCATCACCGTCGCGTTGAAGAAGCCGAAGAACGGCCGGCTCGCCCTCGCCCAGAAACAGCTCAACAAGGCCCACAACAGCCTGCGTGCCACCGGCGAACGCCGAAACTCTATCATGATGACCTTCAATGCGCTGCGCAACGTCAGCTCCAACCCCTGGCGCATCGGAAAGATCGTCGCTGCCGCGCTGGTGATCCTCCACATCGAGCACGACCGCGCCACATGACAACCGCCAGTAGTCAGAACCTGGCGCGCAATGGCTCATTGACTTTCATAACCATCCTAATAAAGGATGTCCGCAGCGCTCCCATCGATCCCTCACCTCATCCAGGCGGAGATCAGATGAAAAACCGCTATGCACTACTGGCCGCCGGCACCGCCAGCGCGCTGGTACTGGGTGGCATCGCAACGGCAACCCTTCCCGCCTCGGCGGCCGCATCCGGCTGCTCCGTGACGTACACGGTGCAGAGCCAGTGGAAAGACGGGTTCACCGCCAACGTCGCCATCACCAACCTCGGTGACCCGATGTCGAACTGGACGCTCACGTTCGACTTCCCGAACGCCAGCCAGCGCGTCGCGCAGGGTTGGAGCGCAACCTGGACGCAGTCCGGCGCCCGCGTTTCCGCGGCCAGCATGAGCTGGAACGGATCACTGGGCACCGGCGCGTCCACCTCGATCGGGTTCCTCGGCGCATGGAACGACGCCAACCCGATACCCGCGTCATTCGCGCTCAACGGCACCGCCTGCACGGGATCGGTGACCACAC
>NZ_SMKJ01000504.1:0-2652 GCF_004348615.1 Micromonospora sp. KC207 | reverse complement strand
ACCACCACCCCCACGGTCACCAGCGCCACCGTCGACACGGTGGCCAGCCGCAGGCCGGTGAGGATGCCGGGCAGCGCCAGCGGCAGCTCGATCCGCAGCAGCCGCCCCCACCGGCCGTACCCCATGCCCTCCGCCGCCTCGCGGATGTCGGGGGGCACCTGGCTCAGCCCGGCTACGGCGTTGCGGACGATGACCAGCAGCGCGTACAGCACCACCACGCTGAGCACCGTCACCGCCCCGATCCCCAGGTACGGCGCGAGGAACGCGAACAGGGCCAGCGAAGGGATCGTGTAGAGCACCCCGGTGAACGCGAGGATCGGGCCGGCGAGGGGCCGGAACCAGTGGGCCGCCACGGCGAGCGGCAGGGCCACCAGGGCAGCGATCAACACGGCCCGGGCGGTCAGCGAGGCGTGGTCGCGCAGCGCGGCGAGGATCGTGTCAGAGTTGTCCCGCACGTACTGCCAGGAGAACCACGGGTTACCCGGGTCGGCCCGGTAGCTCAGGCGGAAGGACATGCGTGGACGTTACCCCGGAGACCCGGCCCACCGCCGGCCACGAACCGGCCGAGGCGCATGCGGCGGCGATCGCGTTGGAGGGCACCGGCAAGCGGTACCCGGACGGCACCGAGGCGGTTCGCGGGCTGAGCCTGCGGGTGCGTGCCGGCGAACTGGTGGTGCTGATCGGCCCCTCCGGCTGTGGCAAGTCGACCGTGCTGCGGATGATCAACCGGCTGATCGAGCCGACCGCCGGCCGGATACTGCTCGGCGACGAGGACGTGACCCGCGTCGACCCGGTCGCGCTGCGCCGCCGGATCGGGTACGTCATCCAGAACGTGGGCCTGTTCCCCCACCAGACGGTCGTGGCCAACGTCGGCACCGTCCCCCGGCTGCTCGGCTGGCCCTCCGACCGGATCCGCCGCCGCAGTGAGGAGTTGCTGGAGCTAATCGGGCTCGACCCGGGCAGGTTCGGCCGGCGGTACCCGCACGAACTCTCCGGCGGGCAGCGGCAGCGGGTCGGGGTGGCCCGGGCGCTCGCCGCCGACCCGGTGGTGCTGCTGATGGACGAGCCGTTCTCGGCGGTCGACCCGATCGTGCGGACCCGGTTGCAGGAGGAGTTCCTCCGGCTCCAGGCCGAGGTGCGCAAGACCATCGTGCTGGTCACCCACGACCTGGACGAAGCCGTCCGGCTCGGCGGCCGGATCGCCGTGCTGTCCCAGGGCGGCCGGCTGGAGCAGTACGACACCCCGGCGGCCCTGCTCGCCGCGCCCGCCTCGGACTTCGTCCGGGACTTCGTCGGCGCGGACCGGGGCATCCGGGCGCTCGCGGTCACCCCGGTCACCCGGGACGCGCTGGAGCCGGCCCCCGCCGACCCGGCCGGGCTGCCGGAGGTCGCGTTGGGCACGTCGGCGTACGACGCCCTCGCCGTGATGCTGACCTCCGGCGCGGACCGGGTGCTGGTGACCGCCGACGGCCGGCCGGCCGGCGTGCTCACTCGCCAGCGCGCGCTCGCCGGCGGCCGCGACGCGGCCTGAGCGGCGGGGCAGCCGCACCATGGGCCGGCTGAACTGTGGGGCGGTGGGCGGCTGGGCCGCCGGGGCGCACCCCGGTCAGGCCCGGCCGCCGAGGCTGGCCGTGCCGATGATCCAGCCGGAGAGGAAGCCGTACCCGGCGCCGGTGCCGGCGGCCTGCAACGCGGCGAGCAGCGACGGGTCCGGCCCGAGCAGCGCGCCCAGTAGCGCGGCCAGGCCGGCGGCCAGGACGTACGCGCCCCAGCCGGAGAAGAACTGGCTCACCGCCCCCTGCACCCGGGCCACCTGGGACGCGGGGAGCACATAGAGCAGGGCCGCCGCCAGGAGCACCAGCAGGATGGCCCGCAGGTCGGTGGCGAGCGCCCCCTGCCCCGGCTCCCCGGAGCCGAACCGCCAGGCCGGCCAGGCCAGCAGCCGCAGGAACCAGCCGCCGGCCGAGTCGGGTTCGGTGTGCTCCTCCGCCCAGCCGACGTACAGCGGGCTGCCGCAGACCGCGACGAGCAGCAGCACCGCGAGGGTGCCGGTGCCGGCTGCGGTCCCGTACCGGCTGATGGCGCCCGAGCGGTTGGCGGCGGCCATGACGCGGCCAGTTCCCGGCGCGCCCCGGCGGGCAAACCTGCGGATCACGATGACCGCGTTCCGGTCAGTGCTTCATCAGGTAGTCGATGAACTTGGCCCGCAGCAGGGGCGCGGACTCCTCGTACCCGTGCCCGGTGAGTTCCCGCCACAGCGCCGCCGCCTCGTCGATGGTCGGACCGACGGAGTTCGGCGCGCCGTCCAGGGCGGCGGCCTCGTCGGCGTTCGGCAGATGGCGCAGCACCGACCAGAAGAACCCGACGTCGCGCCGCTCCCGGGCCAGCGCGAACGCTCGCACCCGCAACTCCTCGGTGGAGAGCGCGTCCAGCTCGTCGAACGTGTGCCCGCCGGTACCGGTGGGAGGTGTCTCGGTCATGCCGCCGAGCCTAACCGGCGAGATCACCGGCGGCGCGTGGGACGCGACCCGGCAGCCGAGGCCCTGCTGCCCCGACTCGCGCGGTCAGCGCCCTACCGGGCCGTCAGCGCCTGCCCGTACGGTCAGCGGTCGCCGCAGTCCCCGCGGGGCGGGCGGGCGTCCCAGCGCGACG
>NZ_SMKJ01000503.1:0-2675 GCF_004348615.1 Micromonospora sp. KC207 | reverse complement strand
TGTCGGGGACTTGGGGTATCCGGGGCGCCGGACACCCCGATGTCGCCGACATGCGGCCCAGACCTGGCCGGGGGCCCAGCCCGGGGGCTAAGCCCCCGGCCCGATCGGGCTGGGCCGCGGCGTCAGGACGGGGGGCGCCACTGGGCGGCGGAGGCCGCGGCACCGGAGAGCAGGCGAGGGCTGATCGTGCCGAGGGCCGCGTCTCGGGCCCGCAGGGCGAGCCGACCCCGGGCCTGGAGCACCGCCGACATCCGGCGGGTCTGCCGCACCACCGTCGCCGCGCGGGGCCGGCGCAGCCGGTCGTACGCGACCACCGCGTCCGGCAGGCGGGACTCGCGCAGCAGCAGGGCAAGGGTGGCGGCGTCCTCGAAGGCGAGGCAGGCACCCTGGCCGAGGTGCGGGGGCATGGCGTGGGCGGCGTCGCCGAGCAGCACCACCCCGCCCGGGCCGGCCGGGAAGCTGTACGAGCGGGGCAGCGGACGCAGCTCGCGGATCTCCTGCTGGACCAGGTCGGCTGGTTCGGTGGCGGCGAGCAGCTCGTCGACCGGGGCGGGCCAGCCGGCGTACCAGCGGCGCAGCAGGGTGAGCTGGGTCTCCGGTGGCTCCGGGCGGGGCGCGCCGGCGGCGGTGGCCACCCAGTAGATGCCGCCCCGGCTCGATCCGCCCGACGAGCCGCGCTCGCCCAGCGAGGCGGACACGAAGCGGTACCCGGCACCGAGCGTCTCCCCGCCGACGGGCTGGTCGGACGGTAGCCGAGGCGCCCGGTACCAGGGGATCACCGCCCGCCAGGCGGCGCAGCCGGAGCTGACCACCCCGGACTCGGGGGCCAGCTGGCGGCGGATCTCGCTGTCGGTGCCGTCCGCCGCGACCACCAGGTCGGCCTCGAAGCGCTGCCGGCCGTCGCCGACCCACGGGCGTTGGCCGGCCTCGGCCCACACCGTGCGCACGGACACGCCGGTCCGCAGCTCCACCCGCTCGCCGAGACCGGCGATCAGGGCGTCGTGCAGGTCCTCCCGGTGCACCACCACGGGCATCCGGTCGGCCGGGGTGGGGCGGGGCTGCACCAGCCACTGCCCGTCGGGGCGACGCACGCCGCCGTCGGGCAGTGGGGTGGCGATCGCGTCGAGCCCCGCGCCGAGGTCGAGGGCGCGCAGCGCGCGTACCCCGTTGGGCCAGAGCACGACGGCCGTCGAATCCGGACGGACCCGGTCGGCGCGCTCCAGGAGGGTGACCTGCCAGCCGGACCGGGCCAGCGCGCCGGAAACCGCCAGGCCGCCGATCCCGGCGCCGACCACCACCGCGGTACGCATGCCGACCCTCCCGCTCAGCTCTCGCGGTCGGCGGCGCGGGAGCCGGTGGCCCCGGCCGCCCCGTCGCCCGCCGACCCGTCGTCGCCCGCCTCGCCGGCCCCCTCGCGGTCGCCGTCGCCGTGACGGTCGCCGGACGCGGCGGGCCGGGCCGGGCCGGGCTTCTCGGGGTCGGGAGCCCCGGCGTCGGGAACGTCGGGGACGGCCCCGGTCTCCTGGTACGCGCGGAACCGCTCCTCGCTCACCACCCGGTAGCCCTCCGGTGCGACGGCCCGCGCGCCGGCCTCCCGCTCGGACAGGTCGAGCTGCGACACGTCGCCCCCGGCCGGGCCGGCGGCGGGACCACCGACCGGGACGAGGTACTCCCGAGGCCCGCGCACGCGCAGGAAGTAGATCAGCGCGCCGACGAAGACCAGGGCCGCCGTCCAGACGTTGAGCCGGACGCCGAGGATGTGGTTGGCCTCGTCGGTGCGCATCAGCTCGATCCAGAACCGGCCGGTCGTGTAGCCCATCACGTAGAGCGCGAACGCCCGGCCCCGGCCGAGGCGCAGCCTCCGGTCGAGGACGAGGACCAGAACGGCGACGCCGACGTTCCACAACGCCTCGTAGAGGAACGTCGGGTGGTAGAGCCCGGGCAGTAGCACCGGCTCGCCGTCGACGACCTTGGCGTGGCCCGGGTTGCGCGGGTCCATCTCGTGCACCCTCAACCCCCACGGCAGGGTCGTCAGGCCGCCGTGGAGTTCGTTGTTGAACCAGTTGCCGAGCCGGCCGACCGCCTGCGCCAGCGGGAGCCCCGGGGCGAGCGCGTCGGCCACCACGGCGAACGGGATGCCGAGCTGACGGGCGGCGATCCACGCGCCGAGCGCCCCGCCGGCCACCGCGCCCCAGATGCCGAGGCCACCCTCCCAGACGGCGAATGCCTTGAGCGGCTCACCACCGGCACCGAAGTACTTCTCCGGTGAGGTGATCACGTGGTAGATCCGGGCGCCGATGATGCCGGTCGGCACCGCCCAGACGGCGATGTCGAGCACCGCGCCGGGGGCGACGCCGCGCTGGCGCAGCCGGCGCTCGGTGACCACGCAGGCCACTACGATGCCGGCGATGATGCAGAGCGCGTACGCCCGCAGCGGCAGCGGGCCAAGCTGCCAGACGGCCGTGCTGGGGCTCGGCAGGGCCGCCTGGGGGATCGTGGAGGCGAGGGTCACGGGTGCACACGCTACCGCCGCCCATCGCCCCGGCGGCACCCTGGGCGGCTGCTTGCAAGGAAGGGCCCCTTCTCAACGCCTGCGGTAGAGAAAAGTTCCCTTCTCACCGGCACGGCCAGCGCGGGCCGGCGGGCCGGTGAGAGCGCGGGGCGAAGGGCGGGGG
>NZ_SMKJ01000502.1:0-2676 GCF_004348615.1 Micromonospora sp. KC207 | reverse complement strand
GCCACGAGGTCTCCGGTATGACGTTCGAGCTTGGTCGCTGAACCGTTTACCGGAGACCTCTTCAGCTATCGATCACCGCCACGCCGTGACCTTCACCGGCCACCACGACTTCTGAAACACGCCTTAGGGTTGGGCGTCGGCTGGCTCGTCAAGGACATCTTCCCGCCCCACTCCACCGGCGACACGGTGCTGTTCAACGTGATACGCATCCTGCTGACGGCTGGCCTCGTCACCGCCCTACTGGTTGCCTTCCGGCACAGGAGGTCCATCCGTGACAAGGCTCCCCGATAGCGGTGGCCGCTATGGGTTCGCCATGTGGGTGGTCGGCATGAAGCCAGGCCGGACGAGTTCGACACCACCTTCGCGGCGATTACTGGCTGATTCGGCGAGGAGAGGGGCAGCTACGCCGGCTTCGGGGGCGGTGTGAGCCAGGCCAGAGGCTGTCCGGTCAGTGCGGCGTCGGCGAGGCGGTGGGCGGAGACGGTGGTGAGTGCGGCGCGGCTGCTGTCGATCCAGCATTGCACGTTGTCGATGCCCTGGTGGCGGTACTCGACGGCTTGGACGAGGCATTCGAGTTTGTCGGCGTCGCGGGCGACGATGGCGTCGAGGGTTTCGCCGGCTTCGTACTCGGTGACGGCGGCGGTGATGGTGTCGGCGACGGCGGGTGGGCAACCGGCGACCTGGTCTGCGGTGATGGTGGCGTGGGGTGCGGCAGCCAGGTAGCGCCTGGCGATGTGGGGCAGGTCGGTGGTGCGGGTTTCCTGGGTGTCGTGCAGGACGCAGAGCATGGTGACCCGGGCGGGGTCGGCCCCTTCCATCGCGGCGAGGATCATGCCGATCAGGGCGGTGCGGTGGGAGTGCTCGGCGATGGTCTCGGGATGCTTGACCCCGGCGAGCCACCAGCCGGTGCGGGCGGCGCGTTTCAGGACGCCGGCCTCGAAGATGAACCTCATCGCGGCGGCGTGCTGGTCGTCGCTCATCTGCCCGTCCCCGTGCCGGTGATTCCCTCTCTCTTCAGGGTGTAGACGATGAACCTTGCTCCTGACGGGACCGCGCGAGAAGGTGGTCGGCTTCCCGAGTCAGGAGCCCGTAGCGGTGAGAACATTCGACACTCTCCTCGAAGTGCAGTGTCGTGACGGGCGGTCCGCCGATAGGTGGCGTGTCCATGCTGACCGCGAAGCAGGTGCGAACCAGAATTTCGTCCGGGCCCTCCTCGTCGACCTCGATCAGGGCTGGCGGCGTGCCAGGGAAGCCGGTGCCCGAGGCTGTCCATGTGTATCGCAGTTCGACCTCCCCCTCGTGCGGGCAGATCCAGGTGAGTTGACTCAATGAGGCACCGCCGGCGGCGTTGGCCCATGCGGACCAACCGGTGCCGTCGGCCCTGAAGCAGACCCAACTGGACTCCATCACCCCGTAGTCGTACGGACCGCTGTCCCAGAGCCCCACGAGGTCGTCGTCCCACATGTTCAGCATGATGTCAGGTCCCCCCGTCGGGGCGGGGCCATCGACAGCGGCGGTGTTAGCGATGACCGAAGAGGTCGGACCACTCGTGGGGGTGGCAGTGGGCTATGTCGCCATCGTGTTGTATCGATCGAGGGTCGCCTTGGACGTCGAGGCGTCGCGGAAGACGAGTTCCCATGGGCCGGTGTTGATGTCCATGTCCTTGCCGAAACCGACCCATTTTCCGGCCATCCGTCGGCCGGTGGGCTCAGCCAGCAGTTGGATCGCGCCGTGGTATCGGGCGCCCCGGTAGTAGCCCGTCGGGTCGGTCTGCTCCACCCACGTGCCGGTGACGACGGCACCGTCCACGGTGAGGTCCAGGGAGAGCGACGATGCCGCCGAGCCGGGCAGGCTGCGCGCGGTCAGCCGGTCGCCGTGTTGAAGCAGCACGATGAAGTGCTGCCCGGCGAAGGAGTCACCCCGGCCGCTGGAGTAGTACTGGTAGCGGCTGAGCCACACACCCTCGTATGACCTGTGGGCTGGGGCTGGGGCTGGGCTGGACTTCGGCGTCGGCGTGGCCAGGCTGGACATGGGAGAGGTCAGGTCGTGGCCACCGTGCTCGTCTCGGGCGACGTGTTCGCCGGGCATCGCGGCGAAGCCGAGCAGCGAGATGGGTAGGCCGGTGACGGCCTCCAGCGCGCGGGCGTAGACGGGGCGTGGTGCGGCGATCGCGCCGGATTCCCAGCGTTGGACGAGTCGCTTGTTGGCGTCGTTGGGCTCGCCGACGCGGTAACCGGCGGCCTGGAGCGCGCGGGCGAAGTCGTCCTGGCTCATGCGCATCCCGGTGCGGACGGCGCGTAGCACGGTGTTCGGGGTGGTCATGCCCGCCACGATAGCGACATGTCGCCTGAATGTCGCCTCCTAGGTGTCTGGATTGTCGCGTCGTGTGCCGTCGCGTCCAGCGACCTTGCGGCGTCATCGTTGATGGCGCGCGCCGGCAGGCTGCCGCCGCGCCGACGGAGGTAGGGATGCGCAGTCGTGGCGACGAGCCGGCAGTGAGCCGAGGAGAACAGGCGGAGGCCGCCGAGCGGGAGGAGGCGAGGCGGCGGATCCTCGCCCAGGCCGAGGCGGAGCGGGTACCAGTCGAGGAGACGACGCGGGCGGTGCCGGACCGGCGGTGGCGGCGTGGACAGTGATCGGCAACCGGTGGGGCGGCGGGTGGCGTACTGGCGGGGG
>NZ_SMKJ01000501.1:0-2705 GCF_004348615.1 Micromonospora sp. KC207 | reverse complement strand
GCACCACCGCCGACTCGTGCGCGACTACGAAGCCCGACCCGACAACTCCGCCAGCATGATCACCATCGCCATGATCGACAACCTCGCCAAACGGCTCACCACCGAAACCACCCCAACCTGGCGATACGACTAAACCCACATAGCTGACAAAATACGTGAATCAGACGTCCTCTGAGACAGGACCTCGCGCGCAGAAGCTTCGAAGCGCCGCGGCTCTCCTTCGCCTTCTAGGCCGCGTCTCCACCGAGGACAACCAGGACCCGGAGTCGTCGCGCCACTGGCAACTCTCGCTCGCCCGGACCCTGATCACACCCCGAGGTGGAGCAATCGTCGAGGAGTTCTTCGACGGGGGCCACAGCCGAGCGTTGCCGTGGCAGCGCCGCCCGGACGCCACCCGACTGCTCGCCGCGCTGCGCAACCCACACCGCGGCTTCACCGCGGTCGTCATCCGCGAGCCCCACCGCGCCTTCTACGGCAACCAGTTCGGCCTCACCATGCCCCTGTTCACCCACTACGGCGTCCAACTGTGGGTACCGGAGGTCGGCGGGCCGATCGACCCCGACAACGAGGCACACGACCTGGTCATGTCCGTCTTCGGCGGAATGAGCAAGGGCGAGCGGAACCGGGTCAAGGTCCGGGTCCGCACCGCCATGGCGTCCCAGACCCAACTGGAGGGCCGCTACCTCGGCGGACGCCCACCCTACGGATACACGCTCAAGGACCTCGGACCGCACCCGAACCCGGCGAAGGCCGCCGACGGCAAACGCCTACGCGGCCTGACCCCCGACCCGCAGACCGCACCCGTCGTCCAACGCATCTTCGCCATGTACCTCGCCGGCTACGGGATCTTCGCCATCGCCGAGGCACTCACCCGCGACGACGTCCTCTGCCCCTCCGCGTACGACCGCGCCCGCAACCGCCACCGAGACGGCCGGGCCTGGTCCAAGACCGCGGTGCGGACGATCCTGATCAACCCCCGCTACACCGGCCGTCAGGTCTGGAACAAACAACGCACCGACGAGGTCCTGCTCGACGTCAACGACGTCGCCCTCGGCCACACCCCGATCATGCGCTGGAACAGGCGCGACCAGTGGGTGACCTCCAACGAACTGGTCCACGAACCCCTGATCGAGCAGCACGACTTCGACCGCGTCCAGGAGATGCTCAGCCTGCGGGCCCGCACCGCCACCGCACCGAAACGGGCCCACCGCTCCCGCCACCCCTACGTCTTCAAGAGCCTGGTCCACTGCGGCATCTGCCACAGGAAGATGCAGGGCCAGCACTCCCACGGCGTCGCCTACTACCGCTGCCGGTTTCCCCAGGAATACGCCCTAACCAACAGGGTCGACCACCCCCGCAACGTGATCATGCGGGAAGACATCCTGATCACCCCGCTGGACACCTGGCTCGTCCAGGGCTTCGGACCCCTCCAGCGGCGTCACACCATCGCCGCGCTCCTCGACCAGGCCCACACCGGCATACCGACCCCGACCCCGACCGCACCGCAGGGACCCACCGTCGCCGAATGCGACGCGAAACTGGCCCGCTACCGGGCCGCACTCGAAGCCGGCGCCGACCCGACCGTGGTCACGACCTGGATCGCCGAGACCCAGGCCACACGTCAACGCGCCGAACGACTCCAGCACACCCCGGCCGAACAGGAAACCGACACCCCGCAGCGTTTCACCGAGGAACAGATCACCGCCGTCGTCGACGAACTCGGAGACCTCGTGCGCGCCCTGCGCGACGCCGAACCGGAACGCAAACTGGAGGTCTACCGCAGCCTCGGGCTGCACCTGGCGTACGACCCGGAAACACAAACGGTGCGGGCAAGTGTTGACCTTGCCGCGCACCGTTGGGATTCGGTTCGTGTCCGAGGGGGGACTTGAACCCCCACGCCCTATACGGGCACTAGCACCTCAAGCTAGCGCGTCTGCCATTCCGCCACCCGGACTTACTCGCCCAGCCTACCGTGTCGGTCAGCAGGAGTTTCACCACCCGCTGGCGCCCCGGTGGGCCGCACGGGGCATTACTGTACACGGACTGCATGGATCATGCACATCACCTTCCAGCCGCGCTGTCCGCCCAGGTCGAAGTGGGTGGCTGTCAGCCAGGGAACGCCTCAGATCGATCTTGGCGGGCACGGCGGGTGGCGTCGGAGTGCCCTCTGCGGGCAGCATGGCTGACGTGTCACAGCCCTCTCCCCTGGCCGCACTCCAGCACCAGGCGCTCGCCCTGCGCGCCGCCGGCGACGTCGCGGGTGCGTGCCGGCTGCTGGCCGACGCGCTCAACCCGCTCCGGGCCAGCTATGGCGAGGACCATCCGGATGTCCTGGGCAGCGCCCACCTGCTGGCCCGCCTACACCGGGAGGCCGACGACCCGGCCGCCGCACGGCGCGTACTGGAGGAGGCCATCGCGGCCGGCGAGCGCCGGTGGAATCCCTCCGACCCGCTGATGCTCGCGTTCTCCTTCGACCTCGCCTCGGTCGCCGAGGAGTTGGGCAATCGACACGAGGCCCGCCGCCACTACTCCCGGGTGGCCAGCTCCGGCCCTGCGGTGCTCGGCGTGGACCACCCGGCGGTGCAGGCGGCCCGGCACTATCTCGGGGGCGCGGCAGTGGGCACGGCGCAGCCCGTCCCTCCCCTGCCGCACGAATCGGCCATGCCCCTGGCACCGGTCTCCACGCCCCCACGCCAACTGCCACC
>NZ_SMKJ01000500.1:0-2710 GCF_004348615.1 Micromonospora sp. KC207 | reverse complement strand
CCCCTGCACCTCAACGGGTCGATGCTGCTGCTGGCCCTGCTGGTCACCGTGACGTACGCCGAGTTCGCCCGCCGCCAGCTCGACCTGTCCCAGCTCGGCGCGTACCTGATCGGGGTCGGGTTCGTCGTGTCGCTGCTCGGCTCGGTGCTGCTGCACGAACTCGGCCACGCCCTCACCGCACGCCGGTACGGCATCGGCGTGCGGGGGATCACCCTGGAGTTGCTCGGCGGGTACACCGAGATGGACCGTGACGCCCCCAGCCCCCGGGTCGACCTGCTGGTGTCGCTGGCCGGCCCGGCGGTCTCCGCCGTGCTCGGCCTCGCCGCCGTCGCCGTCACCCTGGCGCTGCCCGACGGCACCCTGGGCAACCAACTCGCCTTTCAGCTCGCGCTCAGCAACGTCATCGTCGCGGTGTTCAACCTGCTGCCCGGGCTGCCGCTGGACGGCGGCCGGGCGCTGCGGGCCGCCGTGTGGGCGCTCACCCGCGACCGGCACACCGGCACCGAGGTCGCCGGCTGGGTCGGCCGGGCGGTCGCCGTCGGCACCGCCGCGCTGGCGGTCGTGCTGACGGTCAACCGGCTGCTGGCACCGCTGGCCCTGCCGCTGATGCTGCTCGTCGCGGTCACCCTGTGGCGCGGTGCGGGACAGTCCATCCGTCTCGCCCGGATCAGCCGCCGGTTCCCGCTGATCGACCTGCGCCGGCTGGCCCGCCCGGTCCTCGCGGTGCCCACCGGCACCCCGCTGGCCGAGGCGCAGCGCCGCCGTGCCGAGGGCGCCCGCCCCGACGCCGCGCTCGCCGTCGCAGACGGCGCCGGCCGGCCGGTCGCCCTCGTCGACCCGGTCGCCGCCGACGCCGTGCCGCCGGCACGGCGGCCCTGGATCGCCGTCGACGCGGTGTCGCGCACCCTGGCCGGCCTGCCGGTCCTGCCGGCCGGCCTCGACGGGGAACGGGTGATGGAGGCGGTGCGGACCCACCCGGGCGCACAGTACGTCGTGACGGCAGGCGAAGATGTCGTCGGCGTTCTGCACATCGCGGACCTGGCGCAGCTCCTGGAACCCAAACGGAAGATGAACACGTGACCGCACATCCCTCCTCCCTCTCGGCCGACCCCGACGTGCCGGGATCCGCCGACACCCCGGCGGCCTCCGGCGACGGCGCGGCGTCCGGCGCCCCGGGCCTCCGCCATGGCAGGGGGCCGTTCCGCCCCGGCGACCGGGTGCAGCTGACCGACCCGAAGGGACGGATGCACACGGTCACGCTGGAGCCTGGCAAGGAGTTCCACACCCACCGCGGGATCCTCGCCCACGACGCCCTGATCGGGCTGCCCGACGGCAGCGTGGTCACCACCTCCGGCGGGGGCACCGCGTTCCTCGCGCTACGCCCCCTGCTGTCGGACTACGTGCTGTCCATGCCTCGCGGCGCCCAGGTGATCTATCCGAAGGACTCGGCGCAGATCGTCGCCATGGGCGACATCTTCCCCGGCGCGAAGGTCCTGGAGGCCGGCGCCGGCTCCGGCGCGCTGAGCTGCTCCCTGCTGCGGGCCGTCGGCACCACCGGCGAGCTGCACTCCTACGAGCTGCGCGACGATTTCGCCCAGATCGCCCGCCGCAACGTCGAGGCGTTCTTTCACGGCCCCCACCCGGCGTGGCGGCTGCACGTCGGCGACGTCGCGGCGTGCCCGGAGACCGGCTTCGACCGGATCATCCTGGACATGCTCACACCCTGGGAGACCCTCGACATGGTGGAGCGGGCCCTGCTGCCCGGCGGGGTGTTCATCGGATACGTGGCCACCACCCCCCAGCTGTCCGAGCTGGTGGAGGCGCTGCGCGAGCGCGGCGGCTGGACCGAGCCGCGCGCCTGGGAGTCGCTGGTGCGCGACTGGCACGCCGAGGGGCTCGCCGTGCGCCCCGACCACCGGATGATCGCGCACACCGCGTTCCTCGTCTCCGCCCGCCGCCTCGCCCCCGGCGTGAACGCCCCGCCCCGGCGTCGCAAGCCCAGCAAGGGCGCCGAGGCGTACGCCGAACGCAAGCAGGCGCTGCGCGCGGCCGCCGAGGCCCGGCAGGCCGCCGCTGCTCAGGCCGCCGGGGCGCTGCCCGACGCGGCGGAGGAGCGTGGGGAGGCCGGATGAGCCAGCCGGGCTTCGGCGGTCAGGACGTGCCGGCGGTCTTCCCCGACTGGTCGCCCTACACCGAGCTGGAATCGGCGGCGCGGGCCTACCTGCGGGACCCGGACGTCGCCCTGGAGGCCCTGGACGGGGTGCTGCGCGGCGCGTCCGTGCTCGGCTTCACCCTCGAACGGTTCGTCAACGAGGTCAACGGCGTGTGGCAGGAGGTGGTGGTCTGCGACGGCAGCCGCCTCGTGCTCTGGCACGGCGAGGACGTGCCCCCGGGGGAGGGGCCGCCCGGGTCGATGACCTCGTCGCTGCGGGTCGTGCCGGTTTCCACCGTCACCGAGGTCGGCTGCCGGCGGCGGCTCACCCGCACCGACGACGGCGGGATCCGGGTCGACAGCATCGACGTCTACCTGCTGCTCACCTCGCTGGACGAGGCGCCGCCCGGCGACGAGATCGGCGGGGTGCCCCGGCACGACGCGCTGCGCTTCGGTAAGACCCTCGACGACGGCGGGGCGGGGCAGATCGCGCGGCTGGAGGAGTTCGCCCGGATGGTGGCCTCGGTGGTCGGCCGGCCGCTGCTCTGAGCCCCGGCC
>NZ_SMKJ01000499.1:0-2726 GCF_004348615.1 Micromonospora sp. KC207 | reverse complement strand
GCACCCCCCGTCCGTGCAGGTCACGAGCACCGTCGTGATCCCCTCCGCCGCGTACCGGGCGAGGATGCCGCCGGTGCTGATCGCCTCGTCGTCGGGATGCGCGTGCACCACCATCAAGGTCAGAGATCGCTCAGCCACCCCACCACAATACGGGGACGTTCGGCCCACTAGCATTGCCGCGGTCCTGGACGGCTGCTGAAACGAGGCGAGATGCGTTGGCTGCGGCAGTTGCTGAGTAGCAGACGGGTCCAACTCGATCCGGGGCGGCAGCAGGCGCTGCTGCGGGACCTCCGGCACCGGTACGGCGCCGACTCGCGGGCCCGGTTTCCCGAACAGGTCGAGGCGATCACCCGGATGCTGAACGACGACGACGGCCTGGTGGTGGCGGCCCGGATCGTGAGCGAGACCGCCGACGAGGCCCACGTGGACCTACAGGCCCAGGCTCACGACGTGCACCGACGCACGGGGCGGCGGCTCCTGGTGCACCGCCGAAACTACCGGCCGCTGTGGAAGGAGGCCGGACCGGCGCTGCGGTGGCCGCTGTTCGCGCTGCCGAGCGGCCTGCACCCGTACGCGCAGCTGACCGCAGCCGTCGCGGTGGTCGGCAGCCGGGCGTCCAGGCTCGGCCGGGCGACCGACCCGTACCCGCTCCTGACCCGCGTGTTCGAGGTGCTCGACCTCACCACCGCCGGCTGGGAGTACGGCCGGGTGCGGGTGGACACCGATGCCGCCGCCCTGGCCGATCGACTGATCTCGACCGCCGGGCAGATCCTCGCGACCGTCGACGATCCGCCCCGGCTGCCGCCACCGGTGCGCGAGCTGATGCGCCGCAACAACACCCTCGACGTTCACGATCCGACCGGTCCAACGGTGGTCAGCGCGATCAATCTGGGCGCGAGAATGCGGGAGTCCTTCCTGGTCTGAGCCACCGCGGCGGGCCTGACCAACGTCCCGTCACAAACGACGGACCTTCCGGGTACCGTGGTGTGCCTTCCACTTCTCGACCGGGGTGAGCGGGACGAGCTCGGGCCGCTCCACCACCGTGGTCAGCTCGATCCGCCGGCCCTCGGCTGCCGCACGGAGCAGGGTGGTCATCGTGTCGAGCACGTGCAGCGCGACGTCGCCGCCCGCGCGCGGCGGACGCTGACCGTCGCCGGTGACGTCGTCGATCAGACCGATACCCCGGGAACCGTCCACGTAGCCCGCCCGCGGTGCGACGACGTGCCATCCGTTGCCGCCGAGCGCGAACAGGCGGACCTCACCGTCGAAGTAGTTCGGATCGGGTACGGCGAGTGTCCCGGTCTCCCCGTGTACCTCGATCGGCGCGGCCGTCGTCGCGACGCCGTCGAAGGTCGTCGTGATGGTGGAGAGGGCGCCGCTGGCGTGCTCGAGCATGCCGGTCACGTGGGTGTCCACCTGCACCGGGATCCGGTGGCCCAGGCGCGGGCCCGAGCCGATGACGCGCTCGGCGCGCAGCCGGCTGGCGGCTCCGCTCACCGCACGCACCGGCCCGAGCAGGTGGATGAGCGCCGAGATGTAGTACGGCCCCATGTCCAGCAACGGGCCACCGCCCGGGGCGTAGTAGAAGTCGGGGTGGGGATGCCAGCGCTCGTGCCCTGGGGTGACCATGACGGCCGAGGCGGACAGCGGACGCCCGATCAGCCCGCCGTCGATCGCCGCCCGCGCCGTCTGCGTACCCGTACCCAGGACGGTGTCCGGCGCGCACCCCACGCGGACGCCGGCCGATGCGGCCCGATCGATGATCGAACGGCCGTCCGGGAACGCCACGGCGAGCGGCTTCTCGACGTATACGCTTTTACCCGCGTCGATCGCGCCGAGTGAGATCTCGGCGTGCGCCGCAGGGATCGTCAGGTTGAGCACCGTCTGCACGTCTGGGCGGTCGAACAGGTGCTCGACGCTCAACGCCTCGGCACCGGGAATCATGGCGGCGACCGCAGCAGACCGGGAGGCGTCGAGGTCGGCCACTGCCACGATGCTCACCGCAGGGTGGTCCGCGAGCGTATCCAGGTACGCGCGGGAGATGACCCCGAGACCTACTACGCCGACGCGGTGCGGGTCGCCCACATCATCCCCCTCTCGATGACGGTACGGACGCACGGGTGCTCCAACACGTCAAGGCTGTGCCCCGGAGTCGTCACGACAACGCGCCCGGCACCCCATTGTCGGGTCCAGATCGCCGGCGAGGTGACCGGCCGGTGCCATGGCTGCCAGGCCCGGGTGGGGTGGGTGGTGGTGGCCAGAACGTCGATCAGGTCGTCGTGCAGCACCCAGTACTGCTCGGTGACCAGCTCGATGTCCGCGATCCCCGCAGTGATCGGATGCTCCCGGCCGAGGTCGGTGATGGTTATCGTGTGCGGCAGGAAGTTGTCCTCCGCCCCACCGCTACGCTCGCACGGCTCCCGGCCCGGATGGGTCGCGAACTGGCCGCCCACCAGGTGCAGGTAGTCGGATGACGCGCGGAACGAGTCCACGATGCCGCCGTGCCAGCCGGTGAAGCCCGTTCCGGCGACGACCGCCGCGCTGAGGCCCGCCGCCTGCTCCGAAGTGATCTGCGACATCGTCACGCACTGCACGACGAGGTCGGTCTCGGCCATCTCGACGGCATCGGCGTAGATCTCCGTCGACTCCTCGATCCGTACCGCGTAGCCGTTGCGTTCGAGGAACGGGATGAACAACTCCGTCGCCTGGACCGGCTGGTGTCCCTC
>NZ_SMKJ01000004.1:0-56341 GCF_004348615.1 Micromonospora sp. KC207 | reverse complement strand
ACGTTGGGCTGGCCGACGCCGACGCCGACGCCGACGCGGGGGCGGGGGCGGGGGCGGTCGCCGGCCGGCTCGCCGAGGTCGCCACCGTGTTCCGCCGGATACCGTCGCGGCGGCTCGTGGTGCTGGGGCCGGCCGGCGGCGGCAAGTCGGTGCTGCTGATCCGGCTGGTGCTGGACCTGATCTCCGGCGGCCAGCCGGGTGAGCCGGTGCCGGTGCTGCTGTCGCTGACGTCCTGGGATCCCGGCCGCGCCGGCTACGCCGACTGGCTGGTGGCCCGGCTGGCCGCCGACTATCCGGCGTTGGCCGCGCCGCACCCGGACTTCGGCACGGTGGCGGCGGCCCTGCTCGCCGAGGAGCGGGTCCTGCCGGTGCTGGACGGGCTCGACGAGTTGCCAACGGCGGCGCGCGGGGCGGCCCTGCTCGCCCTCAACTCCGCCTCGCCCCGGCTGGCGGGCCTCGTCGTGGCGAGTCGGACCGCGCAGTACCTGGACGCGGTGCGCGGCGGCGACGTGCTCACCGGCGCGGCCGTGGTGCGGCTGTTGCCGCTGCGGGTGAGTGACCTGGCGGCGTACCTGCCGCGCACCGCCCGCCCCGCCGGTGCCGCCGCGGTGACCGCGTGGGACCCGGTGCTGGCCCGGCTCGACGCCGCGCCCGCCGACGGCCCGGCCCGGCTCGTCTGCCAAGTGCTCGCCACGCCGCTGATGACGTCGCTGGCCCGCGCTGCCTACAGCGACACCGGGTCCGATCCGGCGGCGCTGCTGGACCGGGACCGCTTCGCCACCGCCGACGACCTCGCCGGGCACCTGCTCGACCGGGCCGTTCCGGTCGCCTACACCGAGCACGCGGGCGGTGCGGCGGCCCGGACGGCGGCCCGGGTCATGCCCTGGCTGGCCTGGCTCGCCGCGCACGCCGGGCCGGACATCGCCTGGTGGCGACTCTCCGCCGTCGCGCCGCGGGCGGTGCCGGCCGGGGTCGGTGGCGTGTTCGGCGCGGTGGCCCTGGGCGCGGTGGCCGGGCTGGCCGGCGGTGGCGTCGCGGGCGGCGTCGGCGCGGTCGCCGGGGCGGCCGTCAGTGGATTCGTGATGGTTCGCCAGCCACTGGTCCCCACCGGGCTGCGCACCGGCGCGGCCCCCGGCGGTCCCGGCCCGGTCGCCGGCCTGCCCGGTTTCGGTGGCGGCGGCGCGTCTGGCCTGGCCGGCCGGCTGACCGGCGGTGTCACGCCCGGCCTGGTCGGCTGGGTGACCGGCGGGGCGGCGACCGTCGCCGTCGGGTGGCTGACCGCCGGGGGCACGGCGGCCGTCGCGGCGGCCGGCGCGCTCCTGCTGGCGCTGTTCCTGGACGCCTGGCTGGACGTGCCGACCGACGTGACGGCCGCCGCCGGCCCGCTGGCGGTGCTGAGCGCCGACCGCCGCACCGCCGTGGCCAGGGCGGCCGTGCGAGGCGGCATCCTCGGCCTCACCATGGCCGCTCTGATCGACCCGGGCACTGGCCTCGCGATCGCCGCCGCGACCGCCGGCGCGAGCGTCCTGTTCACCGCGTGGGGCCGCTTCACCGTCGCCCGGACTTGGTTCGCGCTGCGGGGCGAACTGCCGTGGCGGCTGCTGGCGTTCCTGGACGACGCCCACCGGCGCGGCGTCCTGCGCCAGATCGGCGGCGTCTATCAGTTCCGCCACGCCCGCCTGCGGGAACGCCTGCTCACCCACGGGGTAGGACATCGATGACGACGGCGGTGAGGTTGTCGGCGGCGCCGGCGGCGTAGACCTCGTCGCGCAGGTTCTCGACCAGCGCGCGGGCGTCGGGGGCGCGGCAGATCGCGCGCAGGCGTCGCTCGTCGAGCTGGCCGTGGACGCCGTCGGTGCACAGCAGGAAGCGGGCGCCGGCCGGGTCCAGCGGGGCGTGGGCGACGTGCGGCGCGAGGGGGGCGTCCGGCGGGTCGCCGAGGCACTGGGTGACCGTGGCCCCGCCCGGGCCGGCGTCGTCGACGCTGAGCTGCTCCAGGTAGCCGTCGGTGATCCGGTAGACGCGGCTGTCGCCGACGTTGAACACGTACGCGCCGTCGCCGGTGAGCAGGACGCCCGCGATGGTGGTGCGCATGCCGACGGTGCCGGGCTGACGGGCGGCCGTGTCGTGCAGGGCGTGGCCGATGGCGACGACACCGTCGTGCACGGCGCGGAACCCGTCCCAGGCGATGTAGCGGTTGGCGAGGTCGGCGACGGCGAGCCGGCTGGCCAGCTCGCCGGCGCTGTGCCCGCCGAGGCCGTCGGCGACGGCGCAGGCCAGGGGCGGGGTCCAGGCGGTGGTGAGGTCGCTGACGCGGGCGCGCGGGGACTGGCTGATCCAGTCGAGGGCGAGGACGGCGTCCTCGTTGCCGGCCCGGACGGCGCCTCGGGCGGTCACGGCACAGACCCGTACCGTCGCGAAGGTCTGCGCTTGCCGCGTGGACGCGGTCACGAGGTGCCTCCGGTGCGACGCACCCGGGCCCGTACGTCGCTGGCCAGGCGCAGCTCGTCGCCGTCGAAGAGGCGCTGGCGGGTGTGCGGGTCCAGGCGGCGGTCGTTGACGTAGGTGCCGTTGGTGGAGCTGAGGTCCTGCACGTACAGCTCGTCGTGCTCGACCCAGACCAGCGCGTGCTGCCGGGACACGTTGCCGTGCGCGCCCAGCCGCAGGGCGATCTCGCCGAGGTCGTCGGCGCGGCCGATGCGGACCTCGGCGCGGCCGACCGAGACCGGCCCGAACGGGAAGTCCAGCCGGAAGGCCGCGACGTCCGGTGAGGCGTCGCGGGTGGTGGCCGGCGCGGCCGACGGGCCCGCTCCGGCGGGTCGCTGCGGGGGTTCCCCGGCCCAGGTGCCGGCCTCGGTGGCCATCCCGCCGAGGTCGTGCAGCGGGCACCGGCCGTCGGCGTCGAGCAGGTTGCCGCAGCCGGGGAGCGGGCACACCCGCCCGGCGGCCGGTGTCGTGGACTCGGGGACGAGGAACTCCATACAGATCGGGCAGAACGTGCCGCCGGCCGGCTGCGGTCCGTGGTTCGGGCAGATCAGGGCCGCCATGACACTCCTTCCAGCCGGATGCCCTGGGCGTCCAGGGCGCGCTGGATCCGGGCGAGGTCGCCGCGGCCGGGAATGCCGACGAGCCAGACCCGGTCGTCGTCGACCTGTAGTTGCAGCTCCGGCCGGTCGCGCCGGGCGTCGACCCACGGCGCGTAGCGGTGCCGGCCGAGCGGCGAGCACGGCACCAGCCGCTGGTTGGCCGAGCCACGCCAGACGAGGTCCGTCGGTTCCCCGGCCCGGTAGGGGCCGGTAATCAGCGCGTCGATCGACGGGTACGCCCCGGGGCAGCGCCCGCGGAACTCGTCGAGTTCGACGCCGGTGTAGCACAGCACGTCCCAGTCGTGCCCGGCGCCGAGCCCGGCGAGCCCGGTCACCAGCGCGGCCAGCGCCTCGGGCTGCTCCGACGGCTCACCGCCGGTGACGGTGACGCCGGTGATCCCGGCCGGGTCGAGGCCGGCGACCCGGTCGAGCACGTCGTCGACCTCAATGTCGTGCCGGGGCTCGGCGAACCAGGTGTCCTGGGAGACGCAGCCGGGGCAGCCGATGGCGCAGCCCTGCAACCAGACGCCGACGCGGCGGCCCGGCCCGAGCGTGGTGACCGGGTGGTGCAGCCGGGACAGTCGCAGCCTCACTCCATCACCAGCTCGCGGTTCTGGCCGTCCTGCGCGATCGCGCCGACGCACAGCGTCTGCCCGGGCTCGGGCGGGTTGGCGAACACCTCCCGGGCGAGCGGGTTGACCAGGATGCTCTCGATGGCCGACACGATGCCCCGGCCGCCGTTGGACAGGTCGAACGTGGCCTCCTTGCGCAGCTCGTCGCGAGCCTCGTCGCTGAACTCCAGCGTCGCCCCGTACGCGCGGTGCACGGCCTCGCCGACCCGGCCGATCGCCCGGTCGGCGATCTCCACCGCCACCTCGGGCCGGAGGAAGTCGAAGACCACGATGCTCTGCTGCACCCGGTTGAACAGCTCGGGTCGGCGCAGCAGGTGGCGGAAGAACACCTCGATGTAGCGCCGCACGCCCTGCTCGATGTCCGGCAGCTCCTGGGCGGGGGTGACGTTCTCCTTCGGCTTGCCGTCCTCGTCCTGGATGACGATGCCCAGGTTGGTGGTGAAGACGATGAGCGCCTCGGTGAAGTAGACGGTGCCGCCCCGGCCGTCGGTGAGCCGCCCGTCGTCGAGGATCTGGAGGAACTTGTCGAGCAGGCGCGGGTGCGCCTTCTCGATCTCGTCGAACAGCACTACCCGGAACGGCTGCTGCCGGATGCCGTTGGTCAGCTCGCCACCCGCGTCGTGGCCGATGAATCCCGGTGGCGCGCCGATCAGCCGGGCCTCGGTGTGTTCGGCGGCGAACTCGCTCATGTCGAAACGCAGGTACGCGTTCTCGTCGCCGAACAGCAGCGCGGCCAGCGCCTTGGCCAGTTCCGTCTTGCCCACGCCGGTGGGTCCGGCGAAGAAGAGGACCCCCCGGGGCTTGCTGCGCCCGCCGGTGTGCGCGCCGGCCAGGCCGGTCGCCGAACGGGCCAGGATGTCCAGCACCCGGCGGACGGCGTCGGGCTGCCCCAGCACCCGGTGGCTCAGCTCCTCCTGGGCGCTCTTGAGTCGTTCCCGCAGCCCGGCGCTCTGCCACGGGTTGTCCGGCACGCCCACCCGGAACGCCCGGACCGCGTCGTCGACGCGGGGGCCGGGGATGCCGGCGGCGGTGGCGAGGCGTACCACGTCGCGCATGCTGCGCAGCCGCATCCCGTGGCTGGCCTCGGCGAACCGGCGGGCGATCGCCCACCGCTCGTCGGTGTCCTGCGGCATCCCGGGCAGCGTCGCGACCAGGTCGTTGGCCGTCTGTAGGCGGGCCGCCAGGTCCGGCTCCGGGATCGCGGTGATCCGCAGCGTGTGGTTGCCGGTGGCGAACCACGACGGCAGGTCGTGTTCGCGGTCGAGCACCCAGAAGACGGTGTTGTAGCCGCTGCCCACCGGCGTGGCGCGGTAGGCCAACCGGTCGGCCGTGGCCAGGAAGAGGCGTTCCTCCGGGGAGAGCAACTCGCCGGTGAACAGCCGGGCCGCGTCGACCAGGGCCAGCGCCACCGGCGGGCCGGCCGCGCGCCGCCGGGGCACGTCCACCACCGCGCCGATCAGGTCGCGCACCTGGGCCAGGTGCAGCGGGCGGTTCGGTTCGACGTCGGCGTCGCGTAGGACGGCCTGGGCCGCCGCCGCGCCGCCGTCGGGTAGCTGCGCGGCGATCTCCACGCCGACGCCGCTGGAGTAGGTCAGCAGCGCGCCGTAGCCCCGGGCCCGGGCGACGCTCCACAGCGCGTCGACCAGGCCCATGAACCGGACGCTGCCCTCGCGCTCCGGGTCGGGCAGCCGGTAGAGGTCCCTGACGTTGCCCGTGAGCAGGACCTGCGGGTGCGCGCAGAGCGCGAGGCTCACCTCGCGCAGCCACGCCGGCTGCTGCGCCGGGTCGTCGATCGGCGGTGTGGTCATAGCCCCTGCTTCCTCTGTTGCCCGGCGGCCCCGTGGGTCTGGGCCGGGATCATTTCGTCGGCGACCACCTGCACCGCCTGCCGGCCCGGGTCGATCTGTCCGAACTGGTCGATCGGGATGCCGTTGCGGCGCACCCGCCGCTTGATCACCTCGTAGTCGTCGCAGAACTTCCGTTCCGCGGCGACGTCGTCAAAGCGGCCGGCCCGCGTGCTACCGGCGCGGACCACCTGGGTACGGATCACCGGGTCGTCCCGGTCGAGCAGCACCTTCACGCCGTAGCCGGCGTCGCCGTCCATCGCCGCGTACGCCACCCCGGTGCCGGCCAGCGCCGTGTCGAAGCCCTCGCCGACGCGGTAGCCGAGGTCGGTCAGGCCGACCCGGATCGCGTCGGCCACGGCCTTGCGCCGGCGGGCCCGGTCGGCCTGCGCGACGATTTCGTCGGCCTCGGCCCGCAGCCCGTCGGGGACCCGGTCGGCGCGTTCCGCGACGAGCCGGGCGACCCGCTTGCGCAGCCGGGCCGCCGCCTCGCCGGGCACCGTCTCCAGCGGGGCGGCGATCGTGAGCAGGTCGCGGCGGGTGAGCGCGACGCGTTCCTCGGCCCGCTGCTGGGCGCCCACCCGCTCCTCCAGGTCCCGCAGCAGCAGGTGGGCGCGGCCGGCCGGGGCTCCCGCGGCGATCTCCGCGACCGCCGCCGCGCAGGGCGCGCGGACCTCGTCGGGCGTCGCGGCGGGCAGACGGGAGAGCAGCTCGGCGGCCCGGGTGGCGCGGGCCCGGTGGCGCTCCTGCGCCGCCGCGTCGTCGCGCGCCCGGGCAGCCTGCGCGGCCGAGTCGTCCCGTTGCCGGCTGGCCGGCCGGGCCGGCTCGGTGACCGTGCTGTCGTCCCACTGCCGGCGGGTTCTCGTCGCGTCCGCCGCCTTGGTCGCCGGAACGTCGAGCAGGCCGCTCACGTCCTGCCGGGAGGCGGCGAGCACCTCGGTGCGCAGCCGTTCCCGCTCGCGGCCGACCAGCAGGGCGACGTCGGCGGTCGCGGCGGCGATCCGGTGCGGGGAGTGGTTGGGTCGGGCCCGGGCACCGGCGGCGACCCGGCTGATCCGGCTGCCGTAGACCGACCGGTACGCCTCGGCCTCCGCGCGCAGCGCCTCCAGCTCGCCGCGGACCTGCACGAACTGCTGCCACTGGGCCCGTTGCTCACGGGCGAGGCGCTCGGCTGCCGTCTCCACGACGTACCGGGCACCGGTGATTCCGCTCATCGCGGCCTCCTCAGCATCGCGACCTCACTGACCATCACAGGAACCACCAAGGCAGCAGTGGCATCGTCCATCCCCGCCACACGTAGACCGGTTGCATCAGGTACAGCGCGGCCACCAGGGCGATCACCGTGCCGCGCACGAGCCGGGGGACCCAGCCGGACAGTCGCCCGCCCTCCGTGGCGTAGGCGCGGGCGGCCAGCCGCCGGCCGAGCCACAGCGCCAGCAGCAGGCCGCCGCCGGCCACGTACGGATAGGCCTCGTCGTAGCTGGTGTCCAGGTCGATCAGCCACTCCCGTACGCCGGTGTCGAGCACCACCGGGAACCGGAGGAACATCGCATACGTGCCGTTGTCGGCGGTGAGCAGCACCCAGACCGCCGCCCCGGCGGCCCAGCAGAGCCGGCGGGCCCGACGCAGCCCGGCCTGCGGGTCGGCGGGGCAGATCACCAGGCAGGCGAGCAGCACCAGCAGGGGCAGCGCGATCACGGTCTGCACGGCGGCGACGCGGGTGAGCATCACCGCCGGCCGCGCCCACGCGTCGGGGAACGTGCCGAGGGCCCAGAACGCGGCGGCGGCGAACGTGGTGAGATAGCCGATGGCGACCGCGAGCAGGTAGTTCACCGCGTCCCGCCAGGCGTTGCGCAGTGCGGCGGCCCGGGCCGGGGGCACCCAGCCGGTGCGGGCCGCGCCGGCGTTGCGTTCGCGTTGTCTGGCCTCGGCGGCGCGGGCCTTCTCCTCGGCCATGTGCGCGGTCGCCAGCGGGATCAGGGCGGCGGCGAGCGCGGCGGCGGCCACCTGCCGGTCGTCGCCGCCGGGGCCGGCCTCCTCGCGCAGCCGGTCCCACCAGCCGCAGCGGCGCGCGGCCTTCTGCCTGCCGAGCGTCGAGCGCAGCCGGCCGCCGTGGCCGGGGTCGACGAGCAGCCCCAGCGCGACGGCCCGGGCGACCGGCAGCGCCTGTTCCAGCTCCGGGCGGGCACCGCGCGGCGGGCCGCCCGTTGCCCCGGCGGTCAGCTCGCCGCCGACCTGCTCGGCGCGGGCCTCGACGACCGAGGTGACCCGGGCCAGCCGCTCGGCGGCGTCGGCGAGGACCGCGCAGGGGCCGTCCGCGCAGCCGGGGTGCGCCCGGCAGCGGTGTCGGGCCAGGGCCCGCAGCAGCTGGGTATCGAGCCGGGCGACGAGCGCGGCGGCGGCCGGTTCCCCGGCGGCGGCGTGCGCGGCCAGGCCGGCCAGCCCCGGCCCGTCGGCGCGTTCGTCTTCGAAGACGGGCGGCATCTCGGGCGCGACGTGGGAGACGAAGCGGACGACCCGGGCGGCGGCGTCGGCCTGCCCGGCGGCCTTCGACTTCATCAGGTTGACCGGCAGGTTGAGCCGGGGGAAGTTGTCGCGCAGCCAGTCGTCGAGGTCGAGCTGGCTGTCCCGGCGGCGGAAGAGGTCCACGGCGGCCCGCCAGTTCTCGGACATCGCCGCGCCCACCTCCTCCGGTGTGCGGCAGAGCCGCCCGGCCAGCTCGAACGGGGGCACCGGCCGCTGCGCCGACTCCGGCTCGGGGTCGGGATCGTCGACGGCGGGTGCCTCGCCAACCAGCCAGGCCCGCACCTGCTCCGCGCCCCAGCGCAGCTCGGGCGCCCGGGTCAGCAGGCCCCGGCACAACAGCAGCCAGCCCGGGTCGGTGACACCGCTGAGATCGACGCCGTACTTGGCGATGTGTTCGAAGATGGTCCGCTCGTTGGCGGTGTCGCCGCCCACGCCGCTGTTGGGGTTGCGGCCGGTGAGCAGCTCGACGACGAGGACCCCGAGCGACCACCAGTCCTGCGCGGGCTCCTGGCTCTTCTGCCACCACGTCTCCGGCGCCTGGTAGGCGGGGGTGCCCGCCCGGCCGGTGCTGCGCCGGGTGGCCCGCAGCTCGGCGACCAGGCCGAAGTCGCAGAGCACCAGCTCCAGCGGGTCCAGCGAGCGGACCAGCACGTTCTCCGGCTTGATGTCGCGGTGCGCGATGCCGGTCGCTTCGCCGTGGCGCAGTTCCCCGTGCAGGTAGGCCAGGGCGGCGGTGACCTCCGCCACGACCCGGCGCACCTGCTCCGGCGGGAGCGGGCCGCCGTGTTCCCGGGCCAGCGCGGCGAGCGAGCCGCGCGGCAGGTACTCCAGCACCTCCCAGCTGGTGGGGGTGCCGTACCGGTTGACCTCGGTGCCGTAGTCGAGCATCCGGACCACGTGGCGCTCGTCGGCGGTGCGCAGCGCGTCGAGCAGGCGCGGGTCCGGCCGCACGGAGGTGGGGTAGACCTTCGCCACCCGGGTCAGGCCGGTGGCCCGCTCCTCGACCAGCATCACCAGGTGCGCCTCGCCGCCGGTGGCCAGGTGCCGGACGGGGGCGAACCGCGCCGACACGCCCTGCGGCAGGCCGCTGTCGTCGCCGCCGGCCGCCGGGGCGGCCGGGGTCGGCGGCGGCGTCTCCCGGGTGGTGGCCGGCGCGGTGCCCAGCGCCGGGTCGGCGGTGGTGGGCGGGGCCTGCCGGCCGGGGCCCTCCCGCCGGGTCGGTGCGTCGCTCATGACTGGCCCTCCCGCGTCCGTTCCTCCCGCGACACCTCGTCGAACAGGTTTTCCTCCTGCGTCGACGCCTCGCGCAGCGCCCGGTCCTCCAGCTCGGTCAGCCGGTCCACCGCCCGGCGGTAGCGCTCGCGTACCGGGGCGTGCTCCGCGCCGGTGAGGCCGACGAGGTCGCGCTCCAGCGCGGCCGAGAGCAGCACGGCCCGGCCCGACTCCAGGGCCACGGCGGCCTCCGGCAACCGCCGGCGGCGAACCAGCGCGTGCGAGGCCCGGCCGACCAGGCCGCGCGTGCGCCGGCGCAGGACCAGTTCGCCGTACGCCCGGCTGAGCTGGGCCCGGGCCATCTGGTTGAGCATGCGCAGCGTGAGCAGGTACGCCTCGGCGGCGTCGGCGACGCGCCCGTGCCGCCAGGACCACTCGGCCCACTGAAGCGCGGTGTCGTACGCCCACACCAGGCTCAGCTCCCCGATCGCCGCCGTCGCCCGGCGGGACTCGGCCGCGGCGTGCAGCAGGTCCTCCGTGGACCCGGTCGCCTCGGCGCGCACGTGCAGCGCGGCGGCGACCCGGGAACGGGCCACCGCGTGTTGCAGCGACGTCGGCGGCAGCCGGTCGCGGAATGTGGTGAGCAGGGTCAGCGCCTCCTCGACGTCGTCCAGGCTGCCGGCGAACCAACCTCGCATGAGCAGCGCGTCCGCCAGCGGGATGCGGGCGGCGTTGCGCATCGCCGGGCTCAGGCTGGTGCCGCTCGCGCCCCGCCGCAGCAGCCGGACCGCCTCGTCGAGCGCCTGCGGGTCGGGCCGGTCGGGGCGGTAGGCGTCCAGCTTGCAGGTGCCCAGCACGAGCCGGGCCTGGTCCTGGCTGCCACCGCCCACGGCGAGCGCCTCGGTCGCTAGCTCCTGCGCCCGCAGCCGGTCGGCGCCCGCCGACGGGTCGTCGGAGAGGCCCTTCGCCTTGGCCCGTTCGTGGTAGCTTGCCGCCAGCGTGACGAGCCGGCTCGCCGGGTCGGGTTCGTATCGGTCGGGGTCGGCGAGCTCGGCCTCCAGCTTGGCGATCAGCGCGTCGAAACCCTGCAGGTCACCGGAGGAACCCAGCCGGCCGCTGGCCCGGATCGCTCCGGTCGTGGTGCTCAGCAACTCGGCCGTGCCGGGGAAGGGACCGTCGTCGCCGATCGTGAGCTGCTCGGCCATGGCCAGCGGGTCCGCCGTCTCTCCCTGCACCAGGCCCCGCTGCAACTCGCGGACCTGATGCAGCATGCCCGTCACCGACGACATCTGGGGGGAGAGCCGCTCCGCCTCGGCGAGCAGGGCGACGACGCGCTGTTCGCCGGCCTCGTCGGTGGGCCCGCTGCTCAGCAGGCCGGCGTGGGCGGCCGCCAACTGGAGGCGCACGAGTCCGGCGGCGGCGGCCATCATCGCGATGTGCTGCGGGTTCGGCCGGTCCCGGGCGGCCTCCCGGTCGAGGACGGGCAGGGCCCGCTCCAGCCGCTCGACCGCCGCTGTCAGGTCCTCCTCGCGCCGGTGTCGCAGGTGCCGGGGCAGCAGCATGGCGGCGATCATGAGGTCGAGCGCCGCGTGCTCGCCGCCGCCCGGGCGCAGGGGCCGTTGGGCGGCGGTGAGCGCCGCGAACGCCTCCTCCTCGTCGTCGGGCCGGCGCCGTACGGCGAGCAGGGACGCGAGTCGGACCGCGGCCACCCGCGCCTCGGGCCGGGCCCGGGGCACCAGCTCCCGCGCGGTGCGCGCGGCGTCGATCGCGCTATTCAGGTCGGCGGCGGAATTGGTGCAGAGGAATCGGCTCTCCAATGCGTCGCAAAGCCTCCACAGCAACACGAGGCGTTCTGCCGCGGAGCGACTTCCGGAAGCCGAAAGTTGATCTTCGGCGGCGCGCACTGCGGCGTCGACCCGATGGCAGGGAATGTGCCCCATCTGTTGCAGCATGAATCATCCGAACGGTTGGCATGGTGAGAGGCGTACGCCACTTCGGCCGTGCCAGCGTGGCAGTCCGCTATTCGATTCGTCAATGCCCGTCCGGCGACCAATCGCAGGAAATCCGCATCGGGTGTCGCGGCCGGGCGCGCGTGTCCGCCGATATGCCGACTGTCCCGCGCAAGCGCGACGTGCCATCGTCGGAACGTGGCGCAAACAGGGGTGCTGAACCGGGGGAAGGCCGCGGTGCGGGTGAACGCGCTGCTGATCTGGGCGGCCGGTTGCCTGCGGGTCGTGCAACTCGCGGTCTGGATACCGGTGCCGCTCATCGGTGGCCTGCGGATGTACCGGCTGCCGGCCCTGGTCCTGGCCGGCTACCTGCTGACGGTCGCCTGGACGGTGCTGCTGTTCGTCCGGGCGGGCCGCGCCGGCCGGATGGGCCACGGCTGGGTGTACGCCGACGTGCTGGTGGCGCTGCTCGGGCTGTTGCTGGTCCCGGCCGCCTGCGTCGCCTCGTGCGGCACGGGCTGGCAGCACTGGGTCCTGCCGCCGGCGATGGGCGCGGCGATCGTGGCCGCGGCGTTCGCGCCCCGCTGGCCGGCGACGGCGGCCGTCGCCCTGCTCGTGGCCGGGTACCTGGCCGGGTCCCTCCGCGAACTGGTGGGCAGCCCGGACGGGTTCGGCGCGATCACCGTCAACGCGGTGTCGCTGCTGGGCTTCGCGGTGCTGGCCGCCGTGGTCGCCGGCTACCTGCGCGGCAGCGCCGAGCAACTGGACGCCGCCACCGACGCCGCGCTGGCCGCCGGGGCGCGGGAGGCCGCCGCGCAGGCCCGCTTCGACGAGCGGACCCGCCAGTACGACGCGCTGCACCGCACCGTGCTGACCACGCTCAGCATGATCGCCCGGGGCCGGCTGGACCACCGCCAGGCGGAGGTGCGCGCGCTCGCCCAGCGCGACGCCGACTACCTGCGCGGGCTGGTCACCGCCGGCAGCGGCGGCCCGATGGCGAACCTGGCCAGCGCGCTGGCCGGGGTGGTCCGGGACAAGCAGGCGCTGGGCCTGCAGGTGCACTCGCAGTTCCACGACCTGTCCGACCGCCTGCCCGAGGACGTCGAGCAGGCCCTGACCAACGCGGTCAGCGAGGCGCTGACCAACGTCACCAAGCACGCCGGCACCGACGAGGCCTGGCTGACCGCCGTCGGCGGCGACGGCGGGGTCACGCTCAAGGTCGTCGACCGGGGCCGGGGCTTCCGGCCGGAGGCGGTCAACCCCGGCCGGGGGCTCCTGCGCGAGCTGCGGCACTGCGTCGTGGAGGTGGGCGGCCGGGTCGCGATCGACTCCGCGCCGGATCAGGGAACGATGGTGGAGGTCTCATGGCGGCGATGATCGAGATCGGCGCGATCGACAACGACCAGATGCTGCTGGAGGGCATGTCCGCCTGGATGAGCCGCCTGCCGGACATCACGCTCACGGCGCTCGCCGTCTCGGTGGACGAGTTCCTGGCGGCGACGCGACGGCCGAGGATCGTGATCCTCGACCTGAACCTGGAGAACTTCACCGATCCCGCCGACAACGTCCGCCGGCTGGTGGCCGTCGGGCACACGGTCGTCGTGGTGTCGGTGATCCCGGATCCGGTCTACATCGCGGCGACCACCGAGGCCGGTGCCTCGGCGTACGTGCTGAAGGCCAACAACCTCGGCGTCCTCGCCGACGTGATCCGGCAGGTCGCCGCCGGCGAGACGCCGATGACCACCGAGCACGCGTTCTGGCTCGGCCGCGACGCCCGACCGGAACGCCCCCACCTGTCCGCCCGGGAACGGGAGGTGCTGGTCTCCTACGGCAGTGGGTGCACCGTCGAGGCGGTCGGCCGGGTGCTGGGGATAGCGCCCGGCACGGTACGGACGTACCTCGATCGGATCAAGGAGAAATACGCGCGCGCCGGCCGGCCGATCGAGCACCGGGTGCAGTTTCTCGACCGCGCACGCGAGGACGGATTCGGACGTGGCCGGTTGCCGCCGAAGTAGGAGACGAGCGCCGATGGTGACTCGTTCGAATGGCCTCCGTCGTTCACCCCCCGGACGCCGTCCGACGATTGCGCTCAGCCATTCGGACGGCTGATCCGGGCCGTGTGGCTTTTCCTGAATGGCGCCGAAAAAGTGTCCGAAGGCCGACACCGACAATTCCCGCCACCCGACTACAGTCGGTCCACGCCGACGCCGAGGGCGCGGCAATTCCCGCATCACCTCCTGATTGGTCCCCTCCTCGTCTGCTGATCGTCGGTGGCCCGACATTGGCCAAACGACGGCCCGGCCGGCCGTACCCCTGACCGGAGGACAACCGTGCCGACACAGCGCACAGATCCCGCGGTGCGGAGCCGCGAACGCGCCGAGCGCCTGCTCGCCGCGGTCACCGAGGCGTTGCCGGGCGGCCCGCACGCCGACTCCGCCCGGTCGGCCGCGGCGTTGGTCGTGCGGGCCGCCGAGGCGCCGATCTCCGTGGCCCTGCTGGCCGAGGGCACCGGTGACCACGTCGTCAGCCACCACCTGTGGCAGCCGCTGCTCGGCGGGGACGCGCCTGCCCTCACCCCGCAGCGATCCACCCTCGGGTACGTCACGGTGGCGCGCCTGCGCGCCGTCGCCGGGGAGCGGGCGGCCGTCCGCGCCGTCTCGGTGTCCTTCCTGGACCGCGCGGAGATCGCGGGCTGTCGGGCCGGCATCCTCCACCTGCTCGACGACGGGCTCGCGCCGGCCGCCGACTGGGCGCAGGCGCTGGCGTGCGCCCGGCGGCTCTGGCCCGGCGCCGACGCGGAGTGCCGGGCCGCCCTGACCGAACTCGTCGCGCTGCACCGGGCCGAGGTCTTCGCCGAGCACCTGCTCGGCGTCGAGGCGGTCCCGGCCCGCCTCGACGCGGTGCACCAGGCGACGATGCCGTTCCGCGTCGGCGGGGCCGCCGGCGGCGTTTCGCCGTTTCCCGACACCACCGCGTCCGGACCGTACGCGCCCGGCACAGAGCTCGCCCAGAACGTCCTGCACCGGATCTTCCCCGCCGTGCGCCGGGTCACCGTCGAGGTGGACGTGCCCCGGTCCCGGTGGCCGCTGGGCGACGAGCCCCTCGAACTGGTCGACCTGCCGGTGCTGTCCCCCCGCCTGCGCACCGGCCGCGCCGACCGGCTGATCGAGCGGGAACTGCGCGCCGCCAGCGCGGCCGTGCTGCTACCCGGCCCGCGGCACGACGCCGAGCGGGTCGTGCAGGCGTACCCCCACACGACCGTCCTGGCCGGGCCGGACAGCGCGGCGCTGCGCGATGGTCCGCTCGCCCCCGCCCGCGCCGACGACCTGCTCGACGCCGTCCTCGGCGCGGGCCGCGACGCTGGCCGCGCGGCGCGCGCCGCCCGGGCCCACGCGGCCCACCTGGACCTGCGCCGGGTGCTGCGCGAGACCGTCGCGGCGCTCGACGAGGCGTCCCCGGCCGCCCCGCCGCCGCCCCCGCCCGCCGAGGAGCGGCTGCGCGACCTGGTGGGCCGCATCGGCGCAGAGCTGACCGCGCTGATCGACGACGTGGGACGCGGTGTCGCCGGCCCCGACGCCCGGTTGGCCGCAGGGATGACCCCGCAGGACGCGGTGACCCAGCGGGTGGTGGCCCGGGTCCACTCCTGGCCACAGTGGGCGATTCTGTTCGCGGCGGTCACCGACGAGCTGGTGCAGCCCGGCGACGGGTTCGAACGGGAGCAACCGCCCGTGCGCCCCGACGAGTTCGAGGCGAGGTTCCGCGCCACCCTCCGCGAGTTGCCGTCGGTGATCGGTGAGGTCGTCGACGCGACGGTCGCCGCCTGGCGCCTACGCCGCTCCGCGCGGCTCGGTTCGCTCAAGGCCGAGCTGCTCGACGGCGTCGAACCGGTGCGCGAGCGGCTGGTCCGGGAGGGCTCCGACGCTGTGCTGGCCACGCTCCGGCGCGCCGTGCAGCTCGACTGGCTGCCCACGACCGGCCCGGCCGACGGCGCGCCGGCCGTCGACGCCGACGCCGCGCGGCAGGCGTTCCCCCTCGCCCCGGACCGGCTCCTGCCGTGGCACGACCCGCAGGGGCACGGCCGGCACCAGGTGACCGTCATGCGGCTGCGCCGGGAGCTGGTCGAGGCCGTCCGCCGGTTGGTCGTCGAGGGCCTCGCCGTGGAACAGGCACGCCGGGTCGATGGCATCCGTCACGCGCTGCGGGAGCTGCGCGCCGCCCTGCCCCGCACGGACGCGGAGATCCGGGCGCTGGCCGGCACCGATCCCGCCGCCGAGCCGGATCCCCCGCAGGTCGTCGCCCGGCGGATGGAGGACCTGCTCGACGAGGACGACCAGTGGCCCCGCACCGACGAGGAGGGCAGATGAGCACCGAGGACCTCCACCCGCCCGGCGCCGGACGGCGGATCCGGCCGACCATCCGCCGCTTTCCCGACCGGCACGGCGGGCTGGCCGCCGTCGACTTCGGCACCACCAACTCCACGGTCACCCTCTACGACCCGTACCGGCCGCCGCCGCAGTTGCCGATGCCGGCCGATCAGCGGGCCGTCCTGTGCCGGGAGACCGTGGCGCTGCTCCGCGCCGAGCCCGCCGACGACGAGCTCGCCACGCCGCGCGCCGAGTCCTACCGCGCCGAGTGGTCCGCCCTGCGCGACCGGATCGCCAGCGACCTGGCCGGCACCGACGTCGACGGTCTCGTCGAGGCCGTCGAGGGCGACGAGGCCGCCGGGGGCGGCCTCCTGCACCGGGTGCTGCTGGCGCTCGACCTGGCCCAGCCCGGCGGCGCCGCGCCCCTCTCGGCCTGGCTCGCCGGCCGCCTGCACTGCTGCTACGACACCGCGTTCGCGACCCCGGCCCTGGAGCACCACTCCCTGTTCCCGGTGCGGCTGGACAGCGCGATCGAGGCGGAGGAGGTCCCGAGCCGCCTCGACGTCACCGCAGTCGACCCGGATCTTCGCGTCCGTCTCGGCCCGCCGCTGGGCGACGGCACGCCACTGGCCTCCGTGCGGGGCCTCAAGCACCACCTGGACGAGCCGGGCTTCCGCGTCGAACTGCGCGACGACCACCGCACGGTCGACCTGGAGGCGCTGCTCGGCGGAGCCTTCGGCTTCCTGCTCGACCGCACCGACGAGTTCACCCGGGCCCACCCGGACCGGCTGGAGAGTGGCCATGTCGACCAGGTGGTGGTCACCTACCCGACCATGGCCCCGCCGTCGGCCCGGCAACGCCTGGCGCGGGTGCTCACCGACGTGCTCGGCGTAGGCGAGGCCGACCTGCGCTACGACGAGGCGATCTCTGCCGCGCTCTTCTTCCTGATGCGCGACCTCGGCGCCAACTACGCCATCGGCATCGAGGCGCTGCGGGCCCGTTTCCGCCCGGCTCCCGGCCGGCAGCGGCACTGGATCGAGAACTGCCTCGTCGTCGACATCGGCGGCGGCACCACGGACATCGCGCTCGTCACCATCCACCTGCGCGACGAGACACCGGAGCTGCCGGGGGCTGCACCCGGCACCACTGGCCGTTACTACCGGCTGCAGCCCCAACTGCGTGGCACCAGCGGCCGGGCCCGGCGCGGCGGGGACTTCCTCACCCTGCAGGTCTTTCACCTGCTCAAGGCGATCATCGCCGACCACCTGCTCACCATCGGGCACACCGGCACCGACGAACTCGGCGAGGACGAGACGTGGCGGGATTGGCAGCGCCTCATCACCGCCGGCCTCGACGCGTCCTGCTGCGAGGACGGCCGGTACGTGCCGGGCCGGCTCGTCCGCCAGGCGCTCAGCGCCCTGCGCAGGGACACCGCCGTCCCCGAAGGTCCCGCCGGCCGGCGGTTCCGGGACAACGTGGAACGGGTGCTCGGCACTCGGACCGTCGGCATCGCCGGCAGCCCCCAGGACCGGGAGAGGACCTTCGGCGACCTCTGGGACCTCGCCGAGCGCGCGAAGATCGACGTCGCGCCGGGCCGCCCGTTCCGGCTGCCCGCGGACGTGGTGCAGGACATCGTCAGCCGGGTCGGCGGCGTCCCGGCGAAGCTGCCGCCCGGCATCGGCGGCGGGCCGCTCGCCCTGTCCTACGAGCACTTCGTCGAGGTGACCGAGCCGATGCTCATGGAGGTCAGCAGGCTCGCCGCCGGCCTCGCCCGCGCCCGGCTGGACAGCGGCGACCGGCTCGACCGGGTCATCCTCACCGGCAAGGCGAGCCAGCTCGGCCTCGCCGCCGACGTCGTCGGCCGGGAACTGGCGGCGGGCAACCGGCGCGGCGAGCCGCCGGTACGGGTGGTGGTGGAGCGGACGTACGCGAAGAACGCGGCCTCGATGGGCGCGGCCTGGGCGGCGTCGCTGGGGTCCCTGGGCGCCGCGGTCGCCGACGAGGACCTGCTGCGCCAGGGTGCCACGGAGGTCGCCGTCGAGGTCGACAACGTGCTGCTGGCGCTGCCCTGCGCGTTGAGCATGCAGGGCCGCGCCGACCAGGGCCGAGTGCTCCTGCCGGCCGGGACCCCGCTGCGCGAACAGGCCGACGGCAGCCTGCGCGCTTTCACCACGATCGGCCAGCTCGGCGACCGGTGCATCATCCGGCGGGAGGTCGACGGCGGGCAGCCCGTGCCGTGGGGTGTCTTCCGCTGGAGCGAGCTGGACTCCCGGCTCGCGGAGTCGGGCGCGACCCGGCGGCTCGACCGGCGGCTCTGGCCGCGCGAGATCCGGGCCGGCATCGAGGTCGACGCCGCCGGAAACCTCGACCTGCTGCTGTGGCGGGGGGAGCGGCCGTACCTGCGGATCGATCGTGCGGAACCGGCCCCGCGCCTGCCCGCGGAGCTGCTGGGTGACGTCGCCGACGCCACGGCACTGGCTGACCGGTTCTACGTCGCCGGCGCGCGGGAGACGCCCCGGCCCGCGCTGCGCGCCGCTGGCGCGGCCCCGGCCTCCCACGAGACGTTCGTGGACGAACACGGCGAGGCCCGCGCCGGCGTGCTCGGCACCGTCGCGCTGCCGCCCGCCGGTGACGACGGACGCTGGGGCCTGCTGTACCGCGCCGACGACGGCCGGGAGCACCTCGTCGGGACGCTGTCTGCGGTGCCCGGGACGCGGGCGCCGCACCGGGTGAGCCTGGACGCCGCCGGCGTCGTCCGGGTGCACGCCGGCGATCCGCCCTGGTGGATTACGGGCGACCCGCTCGACCTGGAGACCCGGCCCGGCGTGGTGTTCCGGGTGCGGCTCGGCGTGCCCCAGGTGGACGCCGACGACCACGACAACCCGTTCGACGGGACCCACTGATGGACGGACGAGACCCACTGATGGACAGCGGAACCGACTACACCGACGTGCCCTTCGAGGAGCTGCTCGCCGCCGTGCTCCGTGCCGACGGGCGCTACGCCGAGGTGTTCCGGGAGCACGTGACAAGGCTCGGTGGGGTCATGCAGGAGGGGCTCCTGACGGCCGCGCTGGACCGGTGCCGGGGCGGCGTTCCCGGCGAGGAGGACGAGATGTGGCAGCGGATCGCCGAACTGTACCGCCGGATGATGTCCCGCCTGGACCGTCGACCGTCCCCGACCGGAGCGGCGGAGCATGCCGGCCCGATGCTGGCCGGCGGCACCGTCGAGGCCGTCGAGGCGGTCGCCGGCCGGGCGGACGTCACGCCCGGCGACGACGAGGCGAACGCCGTCCCGCCGCCGGCTGCGGACCGGACGGTCGAGCCGCCGCGGCCGGACGCGGACGCCTGGCTCGTGCCGGAGTCCCGGCCCGTCGCCCCGGAGATCAGGGAGACCGGCGAACAGGTACGACGGGCCATCGAGCAGGTCTTCGTGGAATTCGCCGACGCGGCGGAGGTGCGCCGCTGGACCGGCGGCCGGCCCGGCCACTCGGGCACCGAACTCGTCGACCGGTGGCGGGCGTTCCACCTGCACCTGCTGCGGCTGCCCCCGGCACTGGAGGCGTTCTGGGCGGCCCGGATGCGGGCCGTCGCCCCGCCGCACTGGTTGGAGCCGGCCGACTCCTGGCAGCGGGTCCCCGCGCCGGCCACGGTGCCCGGCCGGATCCTCGTGCCAGCGTGCGGGCGGTATCCCGGCGTCCTCGCCGACCCGCGGGCACCGAAGCCTGACGGCGTCGCCGTGACCCTGAACGGCAACGAGCCGGGCTACGACCTCGTGGTCGGGCTCGCGCACCAGATGAGCTGGCTGGCCCAGGCCGACGAGTCCGCCCACAGCGCCCGGACCTGGCAGCTCACCCCGTTGCGGGACCCGCACGAGAACGTCGGCTACGCCGATCTGCTCGCCGAGCGGCTGGCGAAGTTCGGCCGGGCCGTCGCCTGGCGGGAAAGGGAGGGGTGCGTCCTGCGTGCCGCCCAGCTCGCCGAGGCGCTGCGGCTCGTCGTGCACCACCCGCTCGTCGCGCCGGACAGCTGGTGGCACCGGCTGCGCGACGAGACCGTCCGGTTCGTGCGGGACGTGGGCGCCGAGCACGCCCCGCGCGTGGTGATCACCGAGATCGCCGGCCGGTACGCCGAGGCGAAGAAGAACGGGCTGACCGAGGGCCGAGACGACGTCCGCCTCACCAGCCAGCCGGAGCAGGACGGGATGGTCCTCGACTGCCTGCGGCCCCATCTGCGCGGCCCCGACATCGGCGACAAGCCCGGCCGGGTCGTGTACGGCGCCACGCACTAGAAGGAGGAGCCCCATGACGAGACGTGCCGTTTGGTCCGTGCTCGCGGTCTGCCTGCTGGTGCTGCTCACCGCCGTGGGCGCGCCCGCCCGCGCGGGGTCGGCCGCCGATCAGGCCGCGCTGCCGGAGGTCCTGCGTGGCCTGCGCGTGGACACCCTGCCCGCCGACTACGTCGTGCTGATCGACGTTTCCGCCTCCATGCAGGACGGCCGGCGGGACCTGTACGCCGCTGCCCGGGCGGCCCTGCGTCCGCTGCTCGGCGGCCTGGCCCCGGTGGACCGGCTGCACCTGATCGCCTTCGCCGAGCGCCCCGATCCCGTCTTCAGCGGCGACATCGGCGCGAACGGCGCCGCCGTCTTGGGCCGGCTGCCGGGCCGCGCCGAGGGCCGGGCCACCGACATCGGCGCGGCGATTGGGGCCGCGTTGCAGATCGTGGAGCAGCCCGACGCGACCGATCCGGCGACGGTCATCATGCTCACCGACGGCGTCCACGACCCGCCGCCGGGGTCGAGGTACGCGTACCCGGGCGGCGACGCCTTCGCCGACCTGCGCAAGCGGGCCCGGGCGGTGGAGCAGCGCCGTTCGGTACGCGCCCTCGGCGTTCCGCTGACCGGGCGCACCGACGTGCGCCTGCTGGACGAGGTCTTCGACGACACGGTGCTGATGGACCTGCCCCCGGAGCAGGTGGGCGACTACCTCGGCCGGGTGGGGGACCGTATCGCGGTGGAGAAGGCGGCGGCGTACGTCTCAAGGGACCGGCTCACCGCGACGATCGCCCTGGAGCCGTCGCCGGTCGTCGTCCGGGACGAGCCCGTCGATCTGGTGGCCCGGGTCCGCAGCACCACCACCCGGGTCCCGCTGACCGTCCGTGACCTGGCCGTCGAGGTGGACGGTCTGCCCGTCACGGGGACGGTCGCCCCGGCACAGGTCACGCTCGACCCGGCCGCGCCCGAGCAGCAGGTCACGATCCGGCTCCGGCCTCAGGCGCTGTCCGGCACCTGGATCGGCGGCGAACGGACCACCACCGGCCAGGTGAGGGTGGTGGGCACGGTGGATTCGCCGTGGCGGGACGTGATCGACCGTGACCTGGGCCTGGACTTCGTCCCGCAGCAGGTGGCCGGGCAGGCGCAGGGGGCGAGGACGGCGAGCGGGATTCCGGTCCGGCTGGTGGTCACGGCGGTGCTCGCGCTGGGTGCGCTGGCCGCGCTGGCGGTGACGCTTCGCCGGCGGCGCTGGAAGCCGATCGGCGGGCACCTGCTGGTGGCCGAGCCGGGGACGGCCGCCCCGTACCGGCAGCGGCTCAGCGGGCGGAAGGTGCGCTTCCCCGCAGCCCACGGCCGAGGCGGAACGCAGGGCACGGGCACGGTCCGGGCCGTCCGGCGACCCCGGACCGTGGGCAGCGGCAGCGAGCTGGTGCTGCACATCGACTACCGCCGCGCGGGCCGCCGCCACCATGTGGTGTGCCGGCCCCGGCAGCCGGTGTCGGCGGCGGACGGCACGACCTTCACCTATCAACCCTGACACAGCCCCACGGCGGACATGGAGGTTACCGTGCTCCCAGCACTGGTTATCGGGCTCGGCGGCACCGGAAGCATCGCCGCCGCCCACCTGAAGCACCGGCTCGCGACCGAGCAGCGTTGGCAGGATCTGCGACGCGACCCCGGCGCGCCGGAGCGGACGGCGGGACGCCCCTACGACTGGCCGGTCCTGCTGCGCGCCCTCGACGTGGACCGTCGCACGCGCCCCCAGGTGGACGGCGTGAGCCTCGACGTCGACACCGAGGACCTGTACCTGGACGGCTCGGTCCGTTCGATGATCGACAAGGTCCGGCAGGGGCGGGACGTCGCGCAGGAGTTCTATCCCACCGTCGTGCCGTGGTTCGGCCCGGAGGACGCCCGGGAGATCCGCGACGACGAGGCCCTGTCGTTCCTGGTGGAGGGCGCCGGGCAGATCCGCTCGTTCGGTCGGCTGGCGTTCTTCTCCGACGTGCTGGGCCCGACACCGGTGACGAAGCGGCTGGAAGACGCGCTGGACCAGCTCACCCTCGTCGACGCGGACAGCATGCCGAACATCTACGTGGTCAGTTCGACGGCGGGCGGCACCGGCGCCGGCATCCTGCTCGACGTTCTCGCGTGCCTGCAGAAGCTGCGGCAGGAGCACGGCGGCGGGTTCACCGTGACGCTGTTCTGCGTGCTCTCCGGCGCGTTCCGGCGTCGGCTGGAGGGGCCGCAGCGCACCCGCAGCGAGGCGAACGGGTACGCGCTGCTGCGCGAGCTGGACCGCCTGATGAACACCGACCGCAGGCACCCGGCCGAGTTCCGCTGGTCGGCGCGCAACCGGCACGAGATGACCGCGGCACCGGCGCAGTACACGTACTTCATCGACGGCCGGCGGTCGCGCTCGTCGGGCCGGCACCTGCCGGCGTACGACGCGGAGTCGGTCTGCCCGGTCGCGGTGGCCGATGCCGTCTACGCGCACCTGCTGCCGACGGTGGGTCCCGCGTTCAGCAGCTACCGGGTCAACGCCAAGAAGTACACGCGCGGGTCGACGGACATCTACTCCACGTTCGGCGTCTACCTGGTCGAGTACGCCTGGGAGCCGGTGATCCGCGGCCTGGTCGACCGGGCCGCGGCCGACGTGCTGGCCGCGCTGCCCACCGCCGCCGCAGACCTGGGCCCGGAGGTGGACCAGTTCCTCTCCGGCGCCACCGACGTGCGCGACGCCGAGGGAGCCCAGCCGCCGCCGGTGTTGCAGGAACTGGACAGCGACCCGGCGCGGGAGGGCCTGCTGGCGCCGTCGTCGACCTGGCTGACCGCGCCCGGCGGTGGCCCCCGCCTGCCGGACCTGCCCAACCTGCGCCTGCCCTTCGAGGACATCCGGCCGATGCGCACCGACCACCAGGGGCAGGTCGTCGTCGACGCCACCCAGGAGACGCTGCGGGTGTTCTGGGGCGGGCAGAACGTGCCGCTGACCCTCAAGACGCAGCAGCAGTGGCACCCGGTGGCCGACCACCATGCCCGGGAGACCGACCGCCAGTGGGGAATCGCCCTGCGCGGCGCGGTGGCCCGGATCATGTCCCGGCGCGACGGCGGCCCGCGCGGCGGCCTGGCCTTCCTGGACCGGGTGCAGCAGCGGCTCGACCTGTTCCGCAGCCGGGTCGAGCAGGCCCCCCGCGCGGATCCCGGGATCGCCAAGGCCGCCCGGGACCAGGCGGAGGGGCGGGTCCGCGAGGACCGGGGCATGTTCCGTGGCCGGCACCAGCTCGCCTACCTGGCGGCCGAACAGTCTCTGCTGACCGCCCACTACCAGCAGGACTGCCAGCTACGGACGCTGCTGATGCTGGAGCGGATGACGCAGACGGTCGCGGTCGTCCGCAAGGAGGCGCAGGGCTGGCGGGACGCGGTGGACGACGCGACGCGCGTCGTGCGCCTGGCCATGGAGGACGTCCGCAACGAGCGGCGGCAGGCCGAGCGCTTTCCGCTGCGTCGCGTGGTGCCCGCCGTCGACGACCACCGCACCGAGGACTGGCTGTACGACCGGTCGGTCGGGGCCGCCGACGGTGACGGCCAACGGCCCCGGTTGTCCGACGTCGGCTCGGCGCTGGCCTGGCGGGTGTCTCTCGCCAATGGCGCGTCGACGCTGGTCCTGGCGTCAGCCTCCGGCCAGTCGGCGTCCGGCCAGTCGGCGTCCGGCCAGTCGGCGTCCGGCCAGTCGGCGTCCGGCCAGTCGGCGTCCGGCCAGTCGGCGTCCGCCGGCCCGGCGGAGACGGTGGTGCGGGCGCTGCGAGACCGGGCCCGCCCGCTGATCGCGCCGCTGCGCCAACTGTCGGTGTTCGAACTGCTGGAGCGGTCCCGGGTGCCGGCCGACGAGCTGGGCCGGGAACTGCTCGACGGCAGCGACTGGCTGGTCAACTACGATGACGAGGAGCACCGCCGGCTGGTCAACCTGGCGCAGGACGACGACGGCGAGCCGCAGCAGCAGGTGTACGCCTTCGCGGCGCTCCCGTCGTCCGGCGCGCCGGGCGCGGCGCTGAGCCGCGAGCTGTGGGCGTTCCTCGGCAAGCAGCGGGTCGACCTGAACGACATCGTCCCCTCCAACGAGGCCGGGGAGCGGCCGGTCACCGACAAGATCGTGCTGTTCGCCTCGCGGCACTCGCTGCGGCTTGCGGCCTTCGACGGCTTCACCGACCTGCGCAGGTCCTACGAGGAGCAGCGGGCCAGCCCGCCGTCGCCGCACGTGATCGCCGAGGAGAAGAACGCGGCAGTGCTGGAGGCGTACTCGGAGAAACTGGTCGGCGACGGCGTCCTGGCCCGGTCGCTGGGCCGGCTCGGTGGGGACCTGCTGCCGCTGTGCCGCGACGCCGACCTGCTCCAGGCCGCGGCCGTGGCGCTGGCGAACGAGCGGCTGTCGCCGATCCTCGCCCCGGATGGCGGCGACCACGTCCTCGGCTGGACCACCCGGTCGCAACGTGGCCGGCCGCACCAGGAGATCGGCGACGAGGCGAGGCTCGGCCTGATCCTGCGTGACCTGGTGGCGCTCTCCACGCGCCTGGCCGAGATCCGCCGGGACGCCGTCCTGGCCGCCGCCGACGAGGCCCGCCGCGACATGGACTGGGAGTACGGCACCCGCCGCTTCTACGCCCTGCCGTCGGCGCACCGGATCGAACCGGAGTTGTGGCACCTGCTCACCGTCGCGGCCCACGTCGCGATCGACCGCCGGTCCTGAGGGCCGGGCCCAACCCTCCGGTGGGGTGGTCGTCGTACCGAGTGCGGCGAGCACCCCACCGGACCTCCTTCCGCTGGAGGAGGCCGGCGTGGGGCAACCGGGGAAGGCGTGACGCGGTCCGCCGGCGGGCCGATCACCGCCGTCCTTGGGAACAACAGCGACGTCGCGGGTGGCGTAGGGATGACCACGACCCCCTCGCCGTCCGGCACCGGGTAGGTGAGCTTGGTCACAGATTCGGTCGGGCGTGGCTCGCCGTTCGTACGCGATGATCGCCCTTGGCGGATTTCCCTTCCCCGCAGCCCGCGTCCCGTCGCCGGGACCATGCGGTCCCCCGGTGCGGCTCGATCAGTTGTTGAACGGAAAGTAGTTCCTCGTCACGTGGCGTGTTTGGCCGAGGCTGGTCGTCGTTCCTCGCCAGCCTTCCCGGTTTGTGCCGCTCACTACCCTGATCGATGATCCAGTGCCTGGGCACCCGTCGACAGTGGTAAGGGCAACATATGAGCAACAATCACCCTCCGTACGGAGGGCAGCCGGATCCGAACGTCACCCCGTGGGGCGGTCCGCCGGCTCAGCCCGCCGGGTATCCCGCGTACGGCCAGCCCGGGTACGGCCAGCCGGGGCCACCCCCGCAGTTCGCCGCTCCCGTTCCGCCGCCGCGGAAGTCGAACCGGGGCCTGATCATCGGGCTGGCGGCCGGGGCCGTGGTCGTCGTCCTCGCGATCTGTGGCGCCGGCATCGGGCTCGCCCTCGTCGGCAACGATGACGACCCCACCCCGAAGGTGTCCGGACCGGCGTCCGTGAGTCCGAGCAACGGCAACCCCCAGCCCGGTACGGACAACTCTGCCGCCCCCGAGCCGTCCGAGTCCGAGGAGCAGCCGGGCAGCAACGACGCGGTGACCGCGCGCTACTCCAGTGACCTGTCCTCCGTCTGCGACGGCAGCCCGATCCTGAACGCGGCGGCCTACAGCGGCCCGTCCGGCGCCAAGGCGTACACCTTCGCGAACTCCATCGAGCGGCCGACGTTCTGGTCGACGAAGTCGGTCAGCTCGGAGAAGCCGTACTACGCGAAGTCGGCCGACTTCGAGTCGGTGTCGGTGGTCGCCTGCCTGAAGGTCAACGAGGGCAGCGAAGGCACCCCCAAGAAGTGCGACTACAAGGACAACTCCGGCAAGCGGGTCAGCATCTCCTACATCTCGTCGCGCTACGCGATGACCTTCTACGCGGCGAAGACCGGGGAGAAGATCGGCGACGGCGGCACCGTCAACGCCCCGGCGAACCGGTGCCCGAGCTTCATCTCGTACAACAAACTCACCATGAGGTCGTACGCCTCGCCGGACAGCGGCACGATCGAGGCGGCCCTGGACAAGTTCCTGTCCTGAGGCGGTTCGGACGAAGCGGGGAGGGACGCAGCGCCGTCCCTCCCCGCTCCCTTGGCGGGTGCCGGCCCCGGTGTGGTCCGGTGGTGTTTGGCTACCCTGCCGCTGATCTCACTGACGGGGTCGTTCGTCTCCGTCGGTGGCGCGAGGATGATCTGGACTGCATCCGGGCCGCCGCCCAGGATTCGCGAATGCCCAACACGTCGTGTCATGCCGCCGACGGTTCGTGGATCAGCCGTGCTCCTTCACGGAGCGTCAGACCTTGACCGGCGAAGTCGGGCGGCGGTGCGCAGCAGTGGGCCGAGTGTGCCAGTCACCGCGGCCATCCGGCGGGGGTAGGACACGATCGCCGGTCGGGTGCGGATGCATCGGATGAGCACGTCGGCGGCCCGGTCTGTGGAGATCTTGAACGGCGTGACCGGGGACTTGGCCATCTTGGTGTCGACGAAGCCGAACCGTACTGCGGTGGCCGGCACGCCGCGGGGTCGCAGGGCGGCGTCCAGGCCGAGCAAGTACGAGGTCAGGCCTGCCTTGGAGGCCGCATAGCCGGGCGCCTGCGCCGAGATCATCGTGTCGGCGAGGCTGGACAGGCCGATCAGGTGGCCGCGGCCGGCGGCGAGCATTCGCGGCACTACCGCCTCGAACGTGCGGGCCGCACCGAGCAGGTTCACCTCCAGCGCCCGGGTCTGGCCGGCCAGGTTCTCACCGAGCGACTCACCGACGCCGGCTGCGTAGACGCACAGGTCGACCTCACCGACCTCGGCGAGCACCGTGGAAAACTCTGGAGAGGTCACGTCCACGACGTGATGCGAGCCGACCGGGGCGGGGCTGCGTGACAGCCCGGTCACCGTCCACCCGTCGGCAAGGAGCCGGCGGGTCAGCGCCAGCCCGATGCCGTCGCTGTTGCCCACGATCACGGCGCGCATGACCCGTGATTCTTGCAGAAAGAAGGGAGGACCGCAGCGCCCGCCCCGGTGCCGATCTCGTCGTGGCCGTCGAAGCACGGTGCCAACGCCCCTGTGGCCGGCTGGGGGAAGGGCGGGTTCGCTGGTAACCGTCTCTTGATTACACGATGCGCCCATCACGGGCAAGTCGTACACCACTCCCGTGGACGCAACCCGTCGAACCTGCGCTACCCATGGGAGAAACCGGCACCACTCAGCGTCTGTCACCCGCCCGCGTCCGGCGAGGGTTTCGGCGCCTCCGCGCAAAGGCCGCCTGCCCCGCCAGCGCACCTAAGTCAGCTGGCGAACATCATTCGCTCCGGTAAGGCGCCAGCGGAGCGCCACGCGTTGACAATCTTCGCGGTGATGGCGCTGGCAGCAGAGTTGAAGTCGCCTCCTCGACGCGCGCCTCCAGTTTTCGTGGGTCGATCGTCACACCCGGTCGAGCCTGCCCTCGAACCCGAACTCGTAACGCACCTCATCCACAGACGCCTGGACCCGGCGTGCGACCACCATCATGCCCACGGGCGCTACTTTCCGAACCTTGAGTAGGCCTCCTCCGTGGGGCCGGGGGTCGATGCCTCTCGACACGCGATTGGCGGCGAGACGAGGCTCTTGTCTGACTAGGTCAGTTCCGGGGAGGCTGGCGATAGGATGCCCACAGAGCCCGGTGGTCGATGTCGGGGGAGCAAACTCCTGGTAGCCGCGGTGGATGTCCCAGCAGGCGAGGAGAAGATCCAGTCCTTGTAGAAGGACAATCGGCCAGCGGCCTGTGGCCGCCGGGGAGGCCGCTGAGGGTGGTGCACCCGGCGGCGCGGTGGACGGCGCCGGCCGGGCCGGGACCGGGCTGGCGGGTGGGTCGCCCGCTCAGCCGCCCGGAGGTGGCGCGGTGCTCTCGCGTACGACCAGGCGGGTGGAGACCAGGGTGGTGCCGGTCTCCGGGGTTCCGGTGCGCACCTGGCGCAGCACCGCCTCGACGCAGCGGCGGCCGACCGCCGCGAAGTCCTGGTGGACGGTGGTCAGCGGTGGGATGAACGCCCCCGCCTCGGCGATGTCGTCGAAGCCCACGACGCTGACGTCGCGGGGCACGACCCGGCCGGAGCCGTGCAGCGCGCGCAGCACCCCGAGGGCCATCTGGTCGTTGGCGACGAAGACCGCCGTGCAGTCCGCCTCGTCGGCCAGTTCGAGGCCGGCACGGTAACCGGACTCGGCCGACCAGTCCCCGTGCCGCACCGGCGGCACCGGGCGGCCGTGCTCCTCCAGCGTCGAACGCCAGGCCAGCGCGCGCCGTTCGGCGGCGTACGACTCCCGTGGCCCTGCCACGTGCCACACCGTGCGGTGGCCCAGATCGAGCAGGTGGTGCACGGCCTGCCGGGCACCGTCGGCCTGGTCGGTGTCGACGACGCGGTAGCGGTCGCCCGCATCGGAGTCGACCACGACGACATGCACCCCCGGCGGGACGGCGACGGTCGCCGCGTCGAGCAGGTGCACCTCCATGATGACGATGACCGCGTCGACGGCGAGTTCGCCGAGCCGGGTGAAGGCCCCGAGCAGGCGGTCCTGGGTGGGGGCCCCGACGGGGATGAGTGTGATCACGTAGCCGGCGTCGGCGGCGTGGGTGGCGATCGCCTCCAGGGTGCGGCTGTTGCCGGTGCTCGACAGGGTGAACAGGATGACGCCGATGGTGCGGAACTCGCCGTACTTGAGCGCGCGGGCGGCGCTGTTGGGGCGGTAGCCGAGCTGCCGCATCGCGGCGAGGACCTGTTCGCGGGTGGTGCCGACGACGCCGGGGTGGCCGGTCGAGACGCGGGAGACGGTCTGCGAGGACACGCCGGCCAGCCGTGCCACGTCGGCCATCGAGACGCCCCGCCGCCGGCCGGGGCGGGGACGGCCGGCGCCGGGCGGCTCCTGCGCGGCCCCGTCGGGCCCGGACGGACTCATTCCGCCTGGCTCCTCTCGCCCCCGGCCGGCGGTCAGTGCTTCCCGGCCCGATCCATCTCCGCCGCCGTGTTCGCGCGGCGCAGCCCAGTATGCCGACCATGCTTGACGGGTTACCGGCCGACTGGCAGCATCGCAGCACTCGATGTTTACGTAAACATCGAGGTGTACGACCTTTCGCCGGCAGGCCCCGGTGCGGGGCTCGCCGCGCACCGCCCAGCCGGCGCGCCCCGGCCCCCGGCAGCCAGCACCGCCACCGCCTCACCGCCACCGCCTCACCACCGCCTCACCACCGCCTCACCACCGCCTCACCACCGCCTGTCGGAGGAGACCGTCCACATGAGCAGACACCCGTCCCGCCGGGGGGTGGCCGCCGCGATCACAGCGGCCGTCGTCGCCCTCGGCGTTGCCGCCGCGCCCGCCGCCGCGCCCGCCGCCGCGCCCGTGCCCGGGGCCGCCGTAGCCGCCGGGGCCGCATCGCCGGTGGTCACCGTCCGCCCCGATCCGTCCTATCAGGGGCAGACGTTCGAGGGATGGGGCACCAGCCTGGTCTGGTTCGCCAACGCCACCGGCGGCTACCCGGAGGAGATCCGGCAGCGGCTGGCCGACCTGGTCTTCGGCGAGCAGGGACTCAACCTGAACATCGCCCGCTACAACATCGGCGGCGGCAACGCCCCCGACGTCCCCGCCTACCTGCGCCCCGGCGGGGCGGTGCAGGGCTGGTGGCGGGCGCCCGAGGGCACCACCCGCGCCGACACCGACTGGTGGGACCCGGAGAACCCGGCGCACTGGAACTGGGACGCCGACCGGACCCAGCGCTGGTGGGTCGACCAGATCAAGGGCGACGTCACCCGCTGGGAAACCTTCAGCAACTCGCCGCCCTGGTTCCAGACCGTCAGCGGGTACGTCTCGGGCGGCCTCGACTCCAGCGCCGACCAGATCCGCGCCGACCGCGTCGACGACTTCGCCACGTACCTGGTCCGGGTCACCCAGCACATGGAGGACGCACACGGCATCACCGTCGACACGATCGACCCGCTCAACGAGCCGAACACCACCTACTGGGGGACCCGGCTGGGCGCCGACGGCAACCCGGTGGGCGGCCGGCAGGAGGGCGCGCACGCCGGCCCGGCCCTGCAACAACAGGTGATCCGGGCGCTCGCGGCCGAGCTGCGTGCCGCCGGCAGCGACACCGTCGTGTCCGCCATGGACGAGACCAACCCCGGCATGTTCGCCACGAACTGGAACGCCTACCCCGACGACGTACGCGACCTCGTCGCCCAGCTCAACGTGCACACCTACGGCACGGGCCAGCGCACCACCGCCCGGGACATCGCCAAGGGCGAGGACAAGCCGTTGTGGATGAGCGAGGTCGAGGGCTCCTGGGGCAACGGGCACAGCCTCACCAGCATGGCCCCCGGCCTCGGGATGGCCCGGCACATGGTCGACGACCTGCGCGAGCTGGAACCGTCTGCGTGGCTGTTCTGGCAGCCGGTCGAGGACTACGACAACATGAAGCCGGGCGGCGAGTTCCCTCAGGGCTCCAACTGGGGCAGCATCCAGCTTCCGTTCGACTGCACGGCCGCCGACACCCTGCAGACCTGCCCGATCTACACGAACACCAAGTTCGACACGGTACGCAACTTCACCCACCACATCCGCCCCGGCGACCGGCTCGTCGCCGTAGACGACACCTCCAGCGTCGCCGCCGTCTCCGTTGGCAGGCGGGCCACGGTCGTGCACGTCAACGACGGCACCACCGCCCGTACCGTGCAGCTCGACCTGTCGGCGTTCGGCTCGGTGGCCGCGAACGCGTCCGTGACCCCGGTCGTCACCAGCGCGGACGGGGCGCTGCGGCGCGGTGCCCCGGTCGCCGTGCGTGGTCGCACCGCCCGGCTGGAGGTGCCCGCCCAGTCGGTGACGACGTTCCTCGTCACCGGCGTCTCCGGGGTCGCCCGGGACGCGGCGCTCGTGCGCGACGGCCACGTCTACCGGCTCAAGGGCGTGCAGAGCGGTCGGTCCCTCACCCCGGCCGGTGGCACCAGCTCCGGCGCGGTGATCCGCACGACCGACGTGGCCAGCGCCGCCCAACTGTGGCGCTTCACCCGGCTCGCCGGGGGCAACGGCAACCGGGCCCGGTACGCCGTCACCACCGCCGACGGCACCCGCCAGCTCGCCGTCGTCGACCAGGCCGTCACCCTCGTCCCCGCCGTGGCCGCGCCCGCCCCGCCGGCACAGTGGATTCTGTCCACCACCGGCGACGGCACGTACACCCTGGTCAACGTCGACTCCCGGCGGCTGCTGGAGGTCGGCGGCCAGGCCACCGCAGACGGCGCGGCGGTCACCACGTGGCTGGCCAACTCGGGGACCAACCAGCGCTGGCAGGTCGTCGACGAGACGGTCCTCGGCATCGAGCCCACCGAGGCGTTCACCGTCCCGGGCACCGCCCCGGCGCTGCCGGACACCGTCGTGCCGATCCACCGCGACGGCGCCCGGGGGACACTGCCGGTCACCTGGCGGATGCCCGCCGCGTCGGCCTGGAAGCGGCCGGGCACGGTGCGGGTCACCGGGCGGGCCACCGACGCCCTCGGCCGTACCCACTCCACCCGGGCGACGGTCGTGGTCGACACCCTCGTGTCGACCAAGCCCACCCGGGCGAAGGCCGCCGCCGGCGGCGAGCCGAAGCTGCCGGCCACGGTCACCGCGGTGGCCCGGCGGGGCGCGACGGTGCAGCGTCCGGTGCTCTGGCAGCCGCCGCCGGCCGGCGCGTTCGACTCGCCCGGCGTCGTCACCCTCGCCGGGCAGGCCGACGCCGGGGATGGACGTACCCTCGCGGCGAGCGTGCGGGTCCAGGTGACCCAGCCGGTCGAGGAGCGGACGACCCCGGCCGACGTCGCGGCCACCTTCACCGAACCCGGCTACTCGCCGGAGGGCCTGGCCAACGGCGTCCTGACGGACAAGGCCTGGTCGAACTGGAGGTCGGGGACGAAGAACGCCTCCGACACGCTCACCGTCACCCTGCCGGAGCGCCGGACGCTCACCCGGGTCGTCACCCACTTCTACCGAGACGGCTCGGACAGCTACGCCGAGAGTCTGCGGGTGCAGGTCCGCGACCCGCAGGGCGGTTGGGTCGACGCCGGAGGACCGGTGAGCGTCCCGGCCGGCACGGTGAGCGCACCCTCCGTCGACGTGGCGGTGCCCGCCGCGACGGACGCGGTCCGGGTGGTGCTCGCGGCGCACCCGAACCGGCACATGACGGTCAGCGAGATCGAGGTCTTCGCCGCCGCGCCCGGGACGTCGTCGGACGCGTCCGCCGCCGGCATCGCGCTCGACGGGGTGGCGCTGGCCGGCTTCGACCCGGAGAAGCTGTCGTACACCGTGGCCCGGCGCGGCAAGCTGCCGTGCGTCACCGCCGTGGCCACCGACCCGTACGCCACCGTCGTGGTGCGCCAGCCGAGGGCCGGCAACCGGACGGCGACCGTGTCGGTGACCAGCGAGGACGGCTCGCGCTCGCGCACCTACACCGTGCACATTCGGCGCTGACCGCCGGCCGGCGGCGGGCGACGAGCGGGCCGCCAGGTGCCGGCGGGGAGCGGGGGACGGGCAGGCGTCCGTCCCCCGCCTCCGGCACCAGGCGCAGGATCGTCCGCCCCTCGCCGGCCGGGCCGTACCTCTGGTCGAACAGCCGGCCCGGCTGGGTGTCGAGGATGCGCACCGCCGGCCGCTGCGGCGCAGCCGCCCGACGAACGCCTTCCGGCCGAAGCTCGGGTGTTCGCGCACCCGGGCCCGCGCTGACTCTCGCCCTGCCGCCGACGTGCCTGGTCCGGGCCGCCGGTGACCCGCGCCGCATCGCAGGGCCGTTGCCACCGTGCCGGCGATCCTCTACGGTCTGGTCAGCGGTTGGCGGTGCGGTCCGTTCCCAGCCCCCCACACCGCTGCGCGGCCGTAGGATCGGGCCGGGGCCGGTGGGGGCCCCGGGGCGACCCGCCGGCGGCCGGCAGCGGTCACGTGTGACCCCCTTCGTCCGGTGCCCGTCGACGCGTGCCGTGGCTGCGGGAGGTGCACGCCGGACCGCCGGAGGTTTCCGTGTTCCTCAGCCCCCACGAGCAGGATCGCCTGCTCGTGCACGTCGCGGCGGACGTCGCCCGCCGCCGCCGCGAACGCGGCCTGCGCCTGAACTATCCCGAAGCCGTCGCCCTGATCACCGCCTTCCTGCTGGAGGGCGCGCGCGACGGTCGGTCGGTTGTGGACCTGATGTCGGCCGGTCGCGGCGTGCTCGGTCGCGACGACGTGCTCGACGGGATCCCCGAGATGCTGAAGGAGGTGCAGGTGGAGGCGACGTTCCCGGACGGCACCAAGTTGGTGACGGTGCACCACCCGATCCCGTGATCCCCGGGGAGGTCCTGCCCGGCGACGGCCCGGTCGAGATCAACGCCGGCCTGCCGGTGACCACCCTGCTCGTGGTCAACACCGCCGACCGGCCGATCCAGGTCGGCTCGCACTACCATTTCGCCGAAACCAACCCCGGCCTGCGCTTCGACCGGGACGCCGCGTACGGTCAGCGGCTCGCCGTGCCCGCCGGGACGTCCGTGCGGTTCGAACCCGGCGTCAGCCGCCGGGTGGAGCTGGTGCCGCTGGGCGGGGCCCGGATCGTCGCCGGCCTGCGCGGCGAGGTCGCCGGCCCGCTGGATGCAACCCAGGTCGTCGCCGGAGCGCCGGACGGGGGGTCGGACCGGTGAGCGAGCTGGACCGCCGGCGCTACCTCGACCTGTACGGGCCCACCACGGGCGACCGGATCCGGCTCGCCGACACCGACCTGCTGATCGAGGTGGAGGTCGACCACTGCGCCGGCGGCGACGAGGTGGTCTTCGGCGGCGGCAAGGTGATCCGGGAGTCGATGGGCCAGTCCCGGGCCACCCGCGCCGAGGGCGCGCTCGACACGGTGATCACCGGCGCGGTGGTGCTGGACCACTGGGGCGTGGTCAAGGCCGACGTCGGGCTGCGCGACGGCCGGATCGTCGCGCTCGGCCGGGCCGGCAACCCGGACACGATGCCGGGCGTGCACCCGGACCTGGTGATCGGCCCGGCGACCGAGGTGATCGCCGGCAACGGGCGCATCCTCACCGCCGGGGCCGTGGACACGCACGTGCACCTCATCTGCCCCCAGCTCGTGCAGGAGGCGCTGACCAGCGGGATCACCACCATAGTCGGCGGGGGCACCGGCCCGGCCGAGGGCACCCGCGCCACCACGGTCACCCCGAACGCCTGGCACCTGGCCCGGATGCACGAGGCGCTGGACGCGTTCCCGGTCAACGTGCTGCTGCTCGGCAAGGGCAACACCGTCTCCGGCGAGGCGCTGTGGGAGCAGCTACGCGCTGGCGCGGGCGGCTTCAAGCTGCACGAGGACTGGGGGACCACTCCGGCGGCCATCGACGCCTGCCTGCGGGTGGCCGACGCCTCCGGCGTGCAGGTGTCGATCCACACCGACACCCTCAACGAGGCCGGGTTCGTCGCCGACACGCTGCGCGCGATCGCCGGCCGGGCGATCCACTCGTACCACACGGAGGGGGCGGGTGGCGGCCACGCGCCGGACATCATCACCGTCGCCAGCGAGCCGAACGTGCTGCCGTCGTCGACGAACCCGACCCGCCCGTACACGCGCAACACCCTCGCCGAGCACCTCGACATGCTGATGGTCTGTCATCACCTCAACCCGTCGGTGCCGGAGGACCTCGCGTTCGCCGAGAGCCGCATCCGCCCGTCGACGATGGCCGCCGAGGACCTGCTGCACGACCTCGGCGCGATCTCCATCATCGGCTCGGACGCGCAGGCGATGGGGCGCATCGGCGAGGTGATCACCCGGACCTGGCAGAGCGCCCACGTGATGAAGCGGCGGGTGGGTGCGCTGCCCGGCGACGGGCGCGCCGACAACCACCGGGCCCGCCGCTACGTCGCCAAGTACACCATCTGCGCGGCGATGGCCAACGGGCTGGAGCGCGAGGTGGGGTCGGTGGAGCCGGGCAAGCTCGCCGACCTGGTGCTGTGGGACCCGGCCTTCTTCGGCGTACGCCCGCACCTGGTGCTCAAGGGCGGCATGATCGCGTACGCGCAGATGGGTGACGCCAACGCCTCGATCCCGACGCCGCAGCCGGTGCTGCCCCGGCCGATGTTCGGCGCGTACGGCGTCGTGCCGGCGGCGACCAGCGTCGCGTTCGTGGCCCCGGCGGCGCTGGAGGCGGGGCTCCGCCTCGACGTGCGCCGGCCGCTGGTGCCCGTGGCCGACGTGCGGTCGCGGGGCAAGGCCGACCTGCCCGAGAACGGGGCCATGCCGCGCATCGAGGTCGACCCGGACACCTTCACCGTGCGCATCGACGGCGTGGTGGTCGAGCCGGACCCGGTGCCGGAGCTGCCCATGGCCCAGCGCTACCACCTGTTCTGACGTCGATGACGAGCATGCTGCTCCTGCTCGCCGACGGGCGGTTCCCGGCGGGCGCGCACGCCCACTCCGGTGGGCTGGAGGCCGCCGTCGCCGCCGGGCTGGTCACCGACCTGGCCTCGCTGCGCGGCTTCCTGGTCGGCCGGCTGGCCACCGGCGGGCTGGTCGGGGCCGCGTTCGCGGTGGCGGCGCACCGGGCGGCGGTGGACGGGGACGCCCGCACCGCGCTGGCCCGGCTCGACGCCGAGCTGGACGCCCGGACGGCCGCCCCGGCGCTGCGTGCGGTCTCCCGCCGGCAGGGCCGGGCCCTGCTGCGCGCCGGGCGGGCGCTGTGGCCGGGCGGGCCGTTCGCCGCCCTGCCGGCCGACCCGACCGGGCCCCACCAGCCGCTGGTGCTCGGGCTGGTCGGATCGGCCGCCGGCCTCGACCCGGCCGAGCTGGCCACCGCCGCCGCGTACGGGTCGGTGACCGGCCCGGCCAGCGCGGCGGTGCGGCTGCTCGGCCTCGACCCGTACCGGGTGCACGGGCTGCTCGCCGCCCTGACGGCCGACGTCGACGCCACTGCGGCGCGGGCGGTGGCCGCCGCCGAGGCGCCGCCGCAGTGGCTGCCGGCCGCCTCGGCTCCCCTCAGCGACATCCATGCCGAAGTCCACACCACCTGGGAGGTGCGTCTCTTTGCGTCCTGAATCCATTCCCGTGACCTCGTCGCACGACGAGGACGTCCCCCACACCCATCCGGAGCCGGGGGTCGACCCGCACGCTCCGCTGCCGCCGGTCGCCCGGCCACTGCGCGTCGGCATCGGCGGGCCGGTCGGCTCGGGCAAGACCGCCCTGGTCGCCGCGCTGTGCCGGGCCTTCGCCACCGAGCTGCGGCTCGGCGTCGTCACCAACGACATCTACACCACCGAGGACGCGGACTTCCTGCGCCGGGCCGGGGTGCTCGACCCGACCCGGATCCGGGCGGTGGAGACGGGCTGCTGCCCGCACACGGCGATCCGCGACGACATCGGGGCGAACCTCGACGCGATCGACGAGCTGGTCGAGGCGGTCGGTCCGCTGGACCTGGTGCTCGTGGAGAGCGGCGGGGACAACCTGACCGCCACGTTCAGCCGGGGCCTGGTCGACCGGCAGATCTTCGTGGTCGACGTGGCCGGCGGCGACAAGGTGCCGCGCAAGGGCGGGCCCGGGGTCACCGCCGCCGACCTCCTGGTGATCAACAAGACCGACCTGGCGCCGATGGTCGGCGCGGACCTCGACGTGATGGACCGCGACGCCCGGGCCCGCCGGGGTGACCTGCCGACGGTCTTCCTGTCCATCGTCGGCGACCCGGAGGCGACGCGGGTGGCCGGGTGGATCCGGCACGAACTGGCCCACCACCGGTCCGCCGTGGCCGTCGGCTGATGCGCGCGCGGGCCCGGGTGGTGGCACGGGCCGACGGTCGCGGCGGGACCCGCGTCGCGGAGCTGCGCGGCGAGTCGCCGTTGCTGCTGCGATCGACCACCGCCGAGGGCGGTGTCGCCACGGTGTACGTCGTGGGTGGCGCGGCCGGGCCGCTCGGCGGCGACGACCTGCTGCTGGAGGTGGAGGTGGGCCCCGGCGCGGCGTTGCGCGTGGGCAGTGTCGCCGCCTCGGTGGCGCTGCCGGGCCGGCCCGCCGCGGTGTCGCGGATGCGGGTGCACGCCGTGGTGCACGCCGGGGCCACGCTGCACTGGGTACCGGAGCAGCTCGTCGCGGCGGCCGGCTGCGACCACGTCGCCGAGTCGCGGGTCGAGCTGGCCGCAGGGGCCCGGCTGACCTGGCGGGACGAGCTGATCTGCGGCCGGTACGGCGAGTCGCCGGGCGACGCCGTCGTGCGGACCTCGGTCGACCACGCCGGCCGGCCGCTGCTGCGCCAGTCGATGGCGGTCGGCCCGTCCGCGCCCGGCTGGGCGGGGTCCGCCGTGCTCGGCGGCGCCCCGGCGACCGGGTCGCTGCTGCTGGTGGAGCCGGACGGTCCGGCCAGGCCCGGGGCGCGGCCGGTGACCGGCGACGACGGGGGGTCGGTGGCCTGGCTGCCGCTGGCCGGCGGCCCGGCGACGCTGATCACCGCCACTGCCGCCGCCGCGCACACCCTGCGGGAACGGCTCACACCGGCCTGAGCGGGTCGCGGGGTGCCGCGCTGCCTGCGGGCGTCAGCGGGCCGCGACGCGGACGCGGGCCCCGGCCGCCGCGCCGACCGGGCGGCGGCCGGAGCCCAGCCGGTCGACCAGCGCGGACAGCGCCCCGGCCAGGGCCGCGTCGTCGTCGGTGGTGAGGACGCCCAGGTCCGTCCGGACGAGGGCGTCGAGGCGTTCCTGTTCGCGCCGGCCCCGGGCGGTCAGGTACGCGCGGATGCGCCGCCGGTCCTGCGGGTCGATCCGCCGGTAGACCAGGTTCTGGTCGACGAGCTGGTCGATCAGCTTGGTCAGTGTCCCCGGCGGCAGGGACTCCTCGGTGGCGACCTCGCTCATCGGGTGCCCCTGCCCGTCGGCGAGCAGGCACAGCACCCGCCACGCCTCCACGGAGAGGCCCTCGGTGGCCAGGAGCGCGCCGACGCGCCGCGCGAGCAGCCGCTCGGCACGGGTCAGCGCACGCAGCAGGTCGACGGGCGTCGCGGGCGCCTCGGACATGACCCTCCCCCGTTCGGTGGGGCTGCCATCGTACCGAAAAGGTCCCGCATCGTGACCGGGTCTGGTGTGGGCACCGGCCGGCGGCAATCATGTCGTCATGTCCGTGCCGGCAGGGCGTCCGGCTGGTGCGCCGCATCCCCAGCCGGGGCAGACGCTCGACGTCCCCGCGCCCTGGCTCACCGTGGACCAGTCGGTGGTCAGCGTCGCGCTGGTCTACCCCATGCGGGGGCCCGCCGGGATGTTCGGCCCGACCTGTGAGCTCTGCGCCCAGCTGGCGGTGGAGGAGATCAACCGCGACGGCGGGGTGCTCGGCCGCGAGCTGCGGCTGGTGCCTGTCGACGGCGGCACCCACCCGGTCGAGGTGGCCGCCGAGGTGGAGGCGCTGGTGTCGACCGGCGCGGTGCAGGGGGTCACCGGCTGGCACATCTCCTCGGTGCGGCAGGCGGTGGCGCCGCGCGTCGCCCACCGGGTGCCGTACGTCTACACGGCGCTCTACGAGGGCGGCGAGCGCACCGAGGGGGTTTTCCTGACCAGCGAGACGCCCGACGCGCAGCTCTGGCCGGCAATGCGGCTGTTGGCCCGCGAGCAGGGCGTGCGCCGCTGGTACGTGGTGGGCAACGACTACGTGTGGCCTCGCCGCACGGCCCGCGCCGCCCAGCGGTACGCGCTGCGCAGCGGGGCGCGGGTGTGCGGGCAGTGGTTCCTGCCGCTGGACGCCCACGACTTCGGTCCCGTCCTGCGTGCCGTCGAGCAGTCCGAGGCCGACGGGGTGCTGATGCTGCTGGTCGGCGCGGACGCGGTCCGGTTCAACCGGGCGTTCGCCCGCAGCGGCCTGGACCAGCGCTGCCTGCGGCTGAGCACCCTGATGGACGAGAACATGCTGCTGGCCAGCGGTGCGGGCGCGACCCGCCGGCTGTACAGCACGGCCGGGTTTTTCGCCGGCCTGGTCACCCGGGAGAACCTCGACTTCCACGGCGCGTACGCCCGCCGGTTCGGCGTGGAGGCGCCGCCGCTGGGCAGCCTGGGTGAGTCCTGCTACGAGGGTGTGATGCTGCTGGCGGCGCTTATCGCGCGGGCCCGGACCCTGGACGTGCGGGCGATCGGGGCCGCCGCCGACGCGGTGTCGTACCAGGGGCCGCGGGGCGAGCTGCGGTTGCGGCGTCGGCACGTGCGCCAGCGGATCTACCTGGCCGAGGCCGACGGGCTCGACTTCGCGGTGCTGGCCGAGCTGTAGGCGCGCTTGACAGCCGGCCGGGGGGCCCCGCTAAAATTCCTTCACGCAGGAAGTAACTGGCCCGCCGAACGTCTCGCCGAAATGGCGTCCCGGCGCGCAGGCGACCGTTCTGTCGTATTCTCGGTGTAAGCCGCCGTCATTTTCGTGAACGCTCCGGAAATGGCGGCGGCTTTTCGTGTTCGGCCCCCGCTGACCTGGGCCGTCCAGGCCGTTCGGGAAACAGGCAATTAAAGGCCGGGAAACGTGGATGCAATGAATTGAGTTGAGGCTTTGCCCTGCCGAAGTCCATGCGGATGATCGGCCGGCGTCCCACCCGCCGGCTGGCCCTCCCGCCCGATGTGACACCTGTGACCGCACCGCTCAACCAATCACCAATGGCAATGCAGCCCGGCCCGGAAGGGCCGGTGGTCGTCGCTCCACGCATACCGCAGGGGAGATTGCATGTCACTGTTTCGGGGCCGCCGTATCCTGGCCGGCGCCATGGCCCTCATCGCCGCGTCCGCGCTGGCCGCGTGCGGCAGCAAGACCTCCGACAACACGTCCGGCACGGGCGTCAGCGCCGACGTCTCGGGCGACACCGTCAAGGTTGGCCTGCTCAACTCGCTCTCCGGCACGATGGCCATCAGCGAGGTCACCGTCCGCGACTCGATCATGCTGGCCGTGGAGGAGATCAACGCGGCCGGAGGTGTCCTCGGCAAGAAGATCGTGCCGGTCGGCGAGGACGGCGCCTCGGACTGGCCGACCTTCGCCGAGAAGGCCGAGAAGCTCATCTCCGAGGACCGCGTCGCCGCCGTCTTCGGCTGCTGGACCTCCGCCAGCCGCAAGGCCGTCAAGCCGGTGTTCGAGAAGAACAAGGCGCTGCTGTTCTACCCGGTTCAGTACGAGGGCCTGGAACAGTCGCCGTACATCTTCTACACCGGCGCGACGACCAACCAGCAGATCGTTCCCGGCCTGGACTATCTCAAGGCGCAGGGCAAGAAGTCGGTCTACCTCGTGGGCAGCGACTACGTCTTCCCCCGGACGGCCAACAAAATCATCAAGGCGTACGCGAAGGCCAACGGGATGACCGTCCTGGGCGAGGACTACGCCCCGCTCGGCTCCACCGAGTTCGGCACCATCGTCAACAAGGTGAAGTCGGCGAAGGCCGACGCGGTGTTCAACACGCTCAACGGCGACAGCAACGTGGCGTTCTTCAAGGAGTACACCTCCGCCGGGCTCAACGCCGCCAGCATGCCCGTGGTGTCCGTGTCGATCGCCGAGGAGGAGGTCAAGGGCATCGGCACCCAGTACCTCAAGGACCAGCTCACGGCCTGGAACTACTACCAGACCACCCCCGGCGGGGTGAACGCGAAGTTCGTCGCCGCGTACAAGGCGAAGTACGGCGCGGACAAGCCCACCAGCGACCCGATGGAGGCCGCGTACGTCGCCGTGTACCTGTGGAGGGCGATGGTCACCAAGGCCGGCTCCTTCGAGGTGGAGAAGGTCCGTGCCGCCGCCGACGGCATCACCTACGAGGCCCCCGAGGGCCTGGTCACCGTGGACGGCCCGACCCAGCACATCGCCAAGACCGCCCGGATCGGAAAGGTCGGCGCGGACGGGCTGATCACCGAGGTGTGGAACTCCGGCCAGCCGATCAAGCCGGACCCGTACCTCAAGAGCTACCCCTGGGCGACCGGCCTGAGCTGACCAACCGGCCCGGGCGGCCCCGCCGCCGCCCGGGCCCCACCCTCTTCGGAGCTACCGTGACAGTCCTCTTCGGACAGCTCTTCACCGGCGTCAGCATCGGCGCGGTCCTGCTGCTCGTCGCGCTCGGGCTCGCGCTGACCTTCGGCCAGATGAACGTCATCAACATGGCCCACGGCGAGTTCATCATGGCCGGCGCCTACACCACCTACGTGCTCCAGCAGACGATCACCTCGGCCGGCTGGTCGCTGCTGGTCGCCCTGCCCGTCGCCTTCGCGGTGGCCGGCACGCTCGGGGTGCTGCTGGAGGTGCTGCTCATCCGCCGCCTCTACGCCCGGCCCCTGGACACCCTGCTCGTCACCTGGGGCGTGTCGCTGATGCTCCAGCAGGCGGCCCGGGACGTCTTCGGCAGCCCCAACGTGCAGACCCGCGCGCCCGCGCTGCTCACCGGCAACGTGTCGCTTCCCGGCGGGATCACCGTGGCCAACAACCGGCTGTTCATCCTCGGCCTCGCCGTGGCGGCCGTGGTGGCGCTGACCCTCGCGCTGCGGCTCACCCCGCTGGGCCGCCGCATCCGCGCCGTGGTGCAGAACCGCGACCTCGCCGCCGTCTCCGGCATCGCCACCGCCCGGGTCGACCGGACCACGTTCTTCGTCGGCTCCGGGCTGGCCGGCGTCGCCGGGGTCGCGCTGACCCTGCTCGGGCCGATCGGCCCGACGATGGGCACCAACCTCATCATCGACGCCTTCCTGGTGGTCGTGGTCGGCGGGATCGGCCAGCTCAAGGGCAGCGTGATCGTCGCCTTCGCCCTCGGCGTGCTCCAGGCCACCGGTGAGTACCTCACCACCCTCAGCGTCGCCAAGGTGATCGTCTTCGTGGCGATCGTCGCGTTCCTCCAGTGGCGGCCACAGGGCCTGTTCACTTTGCGTACCAGGAGTCTGGCATGACCACCGTGACCGGCACGACCAATGCCACCGACGAGCCCGCCGCCCCGCCGCAGCCGCCCGCGCGCCGCCGCACCGGCGGGCGGGCCCGCACGGCGCTCGGCTTCGCGGCCGGCGCGGCGCTGCTGTTCGGCGCGGCCCCGCTGGTGCTGTCGGACTTCCGGCTGGCGCTGCTGGCCAAGTACCTCTGCGTGGCGATGGTCGCCGTCGGCATCGGCATCGCCTGGGGACGCGGCGGGATGCTCACCCTCGGCCAGGGCGTCTTCTTCGGCCTCGGCGGCTACGCGATGGCCATGCACCTCAAGCTCGCCGACGCGGGCCCCGGCGCGCTGCCCGACTTCATGCAGCTGTACGGGCAGCTCGACGAGCTGCCGTGGTGGTGGCGGCCCTTCGCCAGCCCCTGGTTCGCACTGCCCGCCACAGTGCTGCTGCCCATGGCCGTCGCCTTCGGGCTCGGCTCGCTGGTCTTCCGCCGCCGCGTCCGGGGCGCCTACTTCGCCATCCTCAGCCAGGCCCTGGCCGCCGCGATGGTGATCCTGCTGGTCGGCCAGCAGGGCACCACCGGCGGCACCAACGGCCTGACCGACATCCAGGGCTTCTTCGGCTACGACCTGGACGACCCGGTCAACCAGCGCACCGTCTACTTCCTGATCGCCGCCGCCCTGCTGGCGCTGCTCGCGGGGGCCCGCCAGCTCATCCGCAGCCGCTACGGCGAGCTGCTGGTGGCCGTCCGCGACGGCGAGGAGCGGGTCCGGTTCCTCGGGTACGACCCGGCCACCGTCAAGGTCGTCGCGTACGTGGTGGCCGCCGGGATGGCCGGGATGGCCGGTGCGCTGTTCGTGCCGGCCGTGGGCATCATCTCGCCCGCCCTGATCGGCATCGTGCCGTCCATCGAGTTCGTCATCGGCGTGGCCGTCGGCGGCCGGGCCACCCTGCTCGGGCCGGTGCTCGGCGCGGTCGCGGTCGCCTGGGCCCGTACCGCGCTGTCCGAGCGGTTCCCGGGCACCTGGACGTACCTACAGGGGCTGCTGTTCGTGCTGGTCGTCGCCTTCCTCCCCGGCGGCCTGGCGTCGCTGTGGGCGTTGGCCCGCAACCGGCGCGCGGAGCCCGACCAGCCGCCGCGGTGGCGGCGGGTCCTGCCCGCCGGGCGGGGCCGGACCCGGACGGAGGTGCCGGCGGCATGACCGGCGGACAGAGCGACGGCCTGCGCGTGCGGGACCTGCGGGTCAGCTTCGACGGTTTCACCGCCGTCGACGGCGTCGACCTCGACGTGCCCGCCGGCGACCTGCGGTTCCTCATCGGGCCCAACGGCGCCGGCAAGACCACCCTCGTCGACGCCGTCACCGGGCTGGTCCGGGCCACCGGCTCGGTCCGCTTCGGCGACCGGGAACTGCTCGGCCGGGACGTGCACCGCATCGCCCGGCTCGGCGTGGGCCGCACCTTCCAGACCGCCGCCGTGTTCGAGGAACTGACCGTCGCGCAGAATCTCGACATCGCAGCCGGGGCCGGGCGCAGCTGGTGGACGCTGGCCCGCCGTCGGCGACGGATGCCCGACGAGGTCGTCGCCGCCCTGGACACCATCGGCCTCGCCGACCGGGCCGACCACCTCGCCGGCACCCTCGCCCACGGGCAGAAGCAGTGGCTGGAGATCGGCATGTTGCTGGTCTCCGACGCCCGGCTGCTGCTGCTCGACGAGCCGGTCGCCGGGATGAGCCACGACGAGCGGGACGCCACCGGCGCCCTGCTGGAGACTGTCAGCCGGGACCGGACCGTCGTGGTCATCGAGCACGACATGGACTTCCTGCGCCGCTTCGCCCGCAGCGTGACCGTGCTGCACGCCGGGCGGGTGCTCAGCGAGGGCACCGTCGCCCAGGTCCAGGCCGACCCCCGGGTGCAGGAGGTCTACCTCGGCCACCCCGTCGACGCTCCCACGGAGGCGTGATGTTGACACTGCGCGGCGTGCACGCCGGGTACGGGCGCAGCCTGGTGCTGCACGGCGTGGACCTCGCCGTCCCCGCCGACGGGGTCGCCGCCGTGCTGGGCCACAACGGGGCCGGCAAGAGCACCCTGCTGCGGGTCGCGGTGGGCCTGCTGCGGCCCCGCGCCGGCACCGTCGAGCTGGCCGGGGAGGACGTCACCCGGCTCGCCCCGCACCAGCGGGTCGCCCGGGGCATGGCGTACGTGCCGCAGGGGCAGCAGTGCTTCCCGCACCTGACGGCGGGGGAGAACCTGCGGCTGGTCGCCGACGGCCGGCGCGACGGCGCGGCGGCCACCGCCGAGGCGCTCGACCTGTTCCCGGCGCTGCGCCCGCTGCTGCGCCGCCGGGCCGGGCTGCTCTCCGGCGGCCAGCGCCAGCAGCTCGCCATCGCCCGGGCGCTGATCACCCGGCCGAAGCTGCTGCTGCTCGACGAGCCCACCGAGGGCATCCAGCCCTCGGTGGTCACCGAGATCCAGGACCGCGTCGTCGAGCTGACCGCCCGCGCCGGGATCCAGGTGCTCCTCGTGGAGCAGCACCTCGGCTTCGCGCTGCGGGTGGCCCAGCGGTACTACGTGCTGGAGTCCGGGCGGGTCACCTCGGCCGGCGACGGCGGGGCCACCGCCGAGCCCGCCGTACGCGCCGCGCTCGCCGTCTGACCCCACGCACGGTGGTCCGGAAAGGACGCCGACGGCGTCCTCCCCGGACCGGTGCGCCGCTTCGACGGGCTACAGCCCGAGCAGCGCCTGGTGGATTCGGTGCTGCGTGCCCCGGACGAAGAGCCGCAGCTCGCCGCCGTAGACCGCCGCTGCCGGCACCGACCGCGCGCCGGCAGGACCGGGCAGGGCCGCCCAACCCGACCAGGTGTCGGTGGACGTCGAGTAGCGGTTGGTGCGGATGGTGTTGCTGGTGCCCTGGGTGAACAGGTGCAGGTTGCCGCCGTAGACGGTGGCGGTCGGTGCGGATTTCGCGCCGGCGGTGCCGGGCAGGGTGGTCCAGCCGGACCAGGTGTTGGTGGACGTCGAGTAGCGGTTGGTGCGGATGGTGTTGCTGGTGCCCTGGGTGAACAGGTGCAGGTTGCCGCCGTAGACGGTGGCGGTCGGTGCGGATTTCGCGCCGGCGGTGCCGGGCAGGGTGGTCCAGCCGGACCAGGTGTTGGTGGACGTCGAGTAGCGGTTGGTGCGGATGGTGTTGCTGGTGCCCTGGGTGAACAGGTGCAGGTTGCCGCCGTAGACGGTGGCGGTCGGTGCGGATTTCGCGCCGGCGGTGCCGGGCAGGGTGGTCCAGCCGGACCAGGTGTTGGTGGACGTCGAGTAGCGGTTGGTGCGGATGGTGTTGCTGGTGCCCTGGGTGAACAGGTGCAGGTCGCCGCCGTAGACGGTGGCGGTCGGCGCGGATTTCGCGCCGGCGGTGCCGGGCACCGTGGCCCAGCCCGACCAGGTGTCGGTGGCGAGGGTGTAACGGTCGACCCGCACGGTGTCGCCGGTGCCCCGGGCGAACAGGTGCAGGTCGCCGCCGTACACCACCGCGCCCGGCCCGGAGCGGGCCTGGGCCGGACCCGGCACGGCCGTCCAGCCGGATGCGGGCGGAAGCTGCGGGCGGCCCCAGCTCTGCGCCGGCGCCGCAGAGGCCGGCGCAGCGACCAGCGTGGTGGCCCCCAGGGCGAGCACCAGCAGTCGGCTCAGCGTTCTCACTGGATGAGATAAGTGCACATGCGCTCCTTCGTGGACGGTGATCGGTGGCGCCCCGGCGTGGCCGCCGGGCCCGAAAGGCCATGCTCGTCGCCGGCTCGTCGGCTGTACACCGCCGAACGGTCCTGCGGTCCCGCTGTCCGGGCACGGTACGGACTCCCGCAGCGCGTCGGCACCACGGCCGGCACCCCGTCACCGGGGGCGGTGCCGGTCGGTGTCACGAGCCGTGCCAGGAGCGCCAGAGCGACGCGTACACGCCACCGGCGGCGACCAACTCGTCGTGACCGCCGATCTCGATGATCCGACCGTCCTCCAGCACCGCCACCCGGTCGGCGTCGTGGGCGGTGTTGAGCCGGTGCGCGATGGCGATGACGGTGCGGCCGGCGAGCACCGCCGCGAGCGCCCGTTCGGTGCGCCGGGCGGTCGTCGGGTCCAGCGCGGCGGTCGCCTCGTCGAGGATGAGCGTGTCCGGGTCGGCCAGCACGAGCCGGGCCAGCGCCAACTGCTGGGCCTCGGCGGCGGCCAGGCCCCGGGCGCCGTCGCCGAGTTGCGTGTCGAGGCCGTCGGGCAGGTCGGCGTACCAGTCGGCGCCGACCGTGGCCAGCGCGCCGCGCATCCGCTCGTCGGTGGCGTCCGGGGCGGCGAAGGCGAGGTTGTCGCGCAGCGAGCCGATGAAGACGTGGTGCTCCTGCGTGACCAGCGCGATCCGGCGACGCCGCTCGGCCGGGTCCAGGTCGGTGACTCCGACGCCGCCGAGGCTCACCACCCCGGCCTGCGGGGCGTCGATCCCGGCGAGCAGCCGGGCCAGAGTGGACTTCCCGGCCCCCGAGGGGCCGACGACGGCGAGGCGCTGCCCGGGCTCGACCGTCAGGTCGATGCCGTGCAGCACCTCGTGGCCCTCGGCGTACGAGAATCGCGCGCCCCGTACCACGAGCCGCCGCCCGTGCGGCGCGTCCGCCCGGCCGCGCGGCTCCGGCGGCACCAGCCCCACGCCGAGGACCCGGGCGAACGAGGCGATGCCGCGCTGCGCCTGCTCGATCCACAGCAGCAGCCGGTCCATCGGGTCGATCGCCTGCTGGAGGTAGAGCGCGGCGGCGACCACCTCGCCGAGGGTTGCCATGCCGCGCGACAGGAAGACACCGCCGACGAGGAGCACGGCGGCGACCGGCAGCGCGTAGCTGCCCTCCACCACGGGGTAGAACACCGACCGCAGTGCGAGCGTGGCCCGCCGGGCGGCCCAGACCCCGGCGATCCGCCGGGTGCCGTACGCGACGCGGTCGGCGTCGAGACGCAGCGCCTCGATCGTGCGGGCACCCTCTGCGGTCGTGGTCAACGCCTCGGTCAGCTCCGCCGTCGCGGCCCCCTCGGCGAGGTATGCGGGCCCGGCCCGGCGTAGGTACCAACGGGTCACCGCCCAGATCGACGGCAGCCCGGCCAGCGCGAGGAAACCGAGCAGCGGGTCCAGCAGGAACACCGCCGCGAACAGCAGGACCAGGTGCGTCGTGGCGATGACGACGGTCGGCACGACGTCGCGCATGGTGGTGCCGACGGTCGTCACGTCGACCGAGCTGCGGGTGGCCAGGTCGCCGGTGCCGGCGCGTTCGACCACGGACACGGGCAGGGCGAGGACCCGGGAGACGAACTCCTCGCGCAGCCGGGCCACGGTCCGCTCGCCGAACCGGTGCCCGGCGTACTGGGCGTACCGGGAGAGCAGGCCCTGCACGAGCACGCAGGCGGCGATGCCCAGCGCCAGCCGGTCCACGGCGGCGGCGCCAGCGCCGGCGGAGACCTCGTCCACGATCCGGCCGAGCAGCCACGGCACGCCGAGCCCCGCGATCGTGGCGGCGGCGTGCAGCGCCAGCACCACGGCCACGGCCCGCCGGTCCCGCGCGATGAGGTCGAGGGCGGCCCCGCGTACGGCGGACCGGTCCGCCACCGGAAGCTTCGTCACCGCCGTGCCCGCCCTGCCTCGACGCTCTCGTCGTCTCCATCGGCGGAGCCGCCGGTCCGGGACACCAGAGCGCGGTACCCCGGGTCCCGGTCGAGCAGGTCGGCGTGGGCGCCGGTGGCGACGATCCGGCCGGCGCTCAGATGCGCGACGACGTCGGCGTGCCCGAGCAGCAGCGGCGACGTGGCCAGCACGACCGTGGTCCGACCGGCCCGGGCATCGCGTAGGCGACGCGCGATGCGTGCCTCGGTGTGGGCGTCCACGGCGGACGTCGGGTCGACGAGGATCAGCACCTCCGGCTCGGCCAGCAGGGCCCGGGCGAGGCGCACCCGCTGTCGCTGGCCGCCGGAGAGCGTGCGGGCCCGGGCCCCGATCGGGGTGTCCAGACCGTCGGGCAGCGCGTCGGCGACGTCCTGCGCGGACGCGGCGTGCAGCGCGGCCCGGACGTCCGCGTCGTCGTCGTCTCCGGCCACACGCGCGGCACCGGTCGCCTCCGGGTCGGCCCCGCCGGCCGCCGCCCGGGCGCGCAGGATCTGCCGCAGGGTGCCCGCGAAGAGGTACGCGTCGTGGTCGGCGACGAGGACCCGGGCGCGCACCTCGTCGAGGTCGACCCCGGCCAGCGGTACGCCGCCCCACGTCGCGTCGCTGGCGACGTACCGCCCGAGCCGGTCGGCCAGGGCGACGGCCTCGGCCGGGTCGTCGGCGGCGACGCCCACCAGCCGGCCCGGCGGTACCACCAGCCCGGTGGTCGGGTCGCACAGCTCGGCCGGGTGCTTCGGCGCGGTCGCGGTCACCGGCCCGCCCGCCCGGTCGGGGGTCAGCCGCAGCAGGCCGACGATGCGGCGGGCCGCGACCCGCCCCTGGATGAGCTGGTAGCCGCCCTCGAGCAGGAACCAGACCGGCACGACGAGGACCGCCGTGTACCCGTACACGGCGACCATCTGCCCGATGGTGATCTCGCCGTCCGCCGCCATCCGTGCGGCGAGCCACACCACGGCCGCAAGGAAGAGCCCCGGCATGGCGATCGTCAGCGCATCGATCCAGCTCGCCACCGCGCCCACCCGGTAACCCTCGTCCAGCAGGGCGCGGGAGCGGGCCGCGTACCGGCGGGCGAACAGGTGGCGACCACCGACCCCGGCGAGCACCCGCAGGCCGGCGACGATGTCGTCGGCCCGGGTGGTCAGCTCGCCCTGCTGCTGCCGGTAGGTCGACTCCGCCCGCTCCAGCCGACGCAGCAGCGGGCCGACCGCCACCGCGATCGCCGGCACGCCCAGCAGCACCAGCGCCGCGAGCGGCGGGGCCACCGACCAGAGCAGCACGGCGACGACCCCGTACGCGATGACGGCGCCCACCCCGGGGCCGCTCAGTGTCAGCACGTGCGAGGTGCGCACGATGTCGTACCCGCCGACGGTGGCGACGTCACCGGCGGCCAGCCGGCGGGGGAGCACCGCGCCGAGCCCGGAGAGGCGGCGCAGCAGCACCTCCGCGGAGCGGGCGCTGGCGTCCTCCCGGACGAACGTCATCGTGCGGTGCCGCATGATGCCCGCCCACGCCAGCCCAGACCCGGCCGCCACGATCGCGGCGACCCACCACAGCAGCGCCCGCCCGTCGCGCGCGCGGAGCCCGTCGTCGATGGCGCGGGAGACCAGGTACGGGCGGACTGACAGCCCGACCATCCACAGCGTCCCGATGACGCTGCCGCGCAGCACGCGCCACGGCTGGCGGCGGATCAGCCACCAGACGTACCGCAGCGGCCCCGACGTGTCGGGAACACCGGGCTCGGAATGGGGGATCCGCAGCGGCACCGAACCAGGCTAACGATCGGTTCCGCCGCGTACCGCCCCGTTTCGTGTCGTTCCGGTCACCGACGTGGCGGCCGGGGCAGGGGCGTCTCGTCGCCGTGCCCGCTGCCGCCGCCGGCGGGGCCCGGAGGCTCCGCCGGCGGCGACGGCCGGGAGTCCGTCAGGGTCCCGACGCGGGGGGTCGACAACCGCGTCACAGCACGGCGCAGGGGGTGCCGTTGAGAGTGAACGCGGCGGGTGGGACGTTCGGGCCGCTGTACGCGCCCACGAAGCCGGCGCTCGTGCTGCCCCCGCCGCCGGCGATGTCGGCGGTGTTGGTGACCGTGACGGTCCGGCCGGTCTGCGTCCAGTTGGCGTTCCAGCCGCTGTCCATCCGCTGCCAGGTGGTCGGCCAGGTGAAGGTGAGCGTCCAGCCGTCGATCGGGTGGGTCCCGTTGTTGACGATGTCGACGGTGCCGATGTACCCGTTGCCCCAGTCGTTGGTGCTGCGGAAGCGCACTCCGCACGCGCTGTCCGCCGGGCCGGCGGTGGTGAAGGTCACCGGTGGCGAGGACCAGGAGAGCCGGCCCGCGCCGTCGCGGGCCAGCACGTTGAGCGTGTACCGGGTGCCCGGCACGAGGTTGCCGACCGCGAACGAGGAGGCGGTTGTCTCGCCGAGCTGCTCGCTGACCGTGCCGTTCTGCCGGTACACCTCGTACTTCAGGGGCTCGCCGGCAGCGGGGGGCAGCGCGGGCCAGATGATCGTCGCCCCCCGGTCGGTGACGTCGGTGGCGGTGGGCTGCGCGGGCGCGCTCGGCGCGCCGGTGACCACCCCGGCCGGGCGCAGCACGAGCGTGGTCAGCGAGTACGGCGGCAGGGTGCGGCTGGTCGCGTTGCCGGACTGGCTGGTGGCCACGGCGGTGGCGCCGTTGGTGAGGGTGTGCACGGTCGGCGCGGCGGCCGACGGGGCGAACCCGGCGTAGTCGATGGCGACCGGGTGGGCGTTGTCCGGGTCCTTGTTCACCAGCAGCACCGCGAGGTCGCCGTTGGGCCGGCGCACGGCGTGCGCGGTGACCAGGGCCTCGCTGGTGCCGGCCCGGACGAACTGGCCGCCGGCCCCGGCGAACAGGTTCATCATGGACAGCGCGTGGTACGGGGCGAACGGCGTGTTCAGCGGCGGCTCGCAGACCGTGCCGTCGGCGGTGCAGGTCCCGCTGGAGAGCATGCCGTAGTCGCCGTAGTCGGTGTGGCCGGCTACCTCGGAGACCGTGCCGATGCCGTTGTGCACGTTCCACCACTGGACGGTGAAGACCCCGTTCTCCAGCAGCTCGCTGTACGCGTCGGCGAGGAACAGCGCGCCCGGCTGGGTGTTCTGGCCCGTGCCGACGTTCAGCTCGGTGAGGCTGATGCCGATGCGCGCGGCGTTCGGCCCCGCGTACCGGGCGATCTGCTGGCGCAGCAGGTAGACCGCCTCGTCGATGTGGGCGATGCGTTCCAGCGACTCGGCGGCGGTGCCGCCCGGGTACCAGTGCACGTCGACGAAGTCGATCTTCGGTCCGGCGATGGACAGCACCGCCTGGTTCCACGGGCCCGGGTCGGTGCCCGCGGTGATTCCGTCCGGCCAGTTCCCCGGCGTGGTCAGCACCGCGCCGACCTTGATGGTGGGATCGACGGCCTTCATCGCCTCGGCGTACTCGACGACCAGGTTCGCGTAGTACGTCGCGCTCTTGTCCGGGTGGTTGTCGGCCTCCCAGCCCGAGCCGTAGTGGCCGTTGCCGTAATTCTCGTTGCCGACCGTCCAGTACTTCGCGCCGTACTTCTTCGTGACGTTGGCGTACCGCACCCAGTCGGCGGCCTCGGCCGGGGTGCCGGTGCCGTAGTTCGCGATGATCATCGGCTGGGCGCCGGCCCGCTTCGCCCCGGCCATGAAGGTGTCGAAGTCGGTGTTCGGGGCCACGTACCCGCCGGGCGCGGTGTGGTCCTTCCAGTGGTAGATGTCGGCGTACGAGCCGCCGGGGTAGCGCAGCATCTGGACGCCGGCCGCGCGAAGCAGGTCCGACGTCTCGTTGGTGCCCAGGTTCGTGTCCCAGATGGCGTGGTTGACGCCCAGTGCGGTGTTCGGCACCCCCGCCAGCCCCGCCCGCGCGTTCACGGCGACGGCGACCGGATCGACGGCCGCGCTGACGCCCGGGGGGTTGATCGCGGAGAGCGCGGCGGTGGCGAGCAACGCGCTCGCCGTGACCGCCGCCCAGCGGCGTGCGCCGGCCCGTGCCGGGTGCGACGGTGCTGGGCGCTGCGCCCGGTATGTGATCGGGTGGTTCATGCTGAGTTCCTTCGTTGACCACGATGGAGACTCGCCCGGGCCGGTGACGGCGGGAAGCAACCGGGTGTACGCCGAGGCGGCGGGCGGGACTCATGGACGGACTGGTCGGTGCGCTCGCCGCACTTGTTTCGTCGCCGTCCCCCGGATGGCTGTCCCGGCCGCCGGTTGCCCTTGGACGACGGTCAGCCCCGCGCGCGGCCGGTCATCGACGTACAAGAATCTCACAGTGATCGGGTGGAGCTCAAGGTGGTGCCGGCCGGCCGGACGCCGTCCCGGGCGTGGTCGGCTCGCCCCGTCCCGGCGGCGGCGGCCCTTACCCTGGCCGGGTCAACCGCCCTCGCCGGCCGGTGGTGGTGACGTTGCGTGCCGGTGGTCCGTCGCCGTCCGGCGCGGGCGGCGCCGGCCGAGGGTTACTGGGGATTGCTGGTGGTCCGGTACCGCATAGCGTGCACACACGAGAGTGGACCATCGCCCCCGCAGACCTGAGGGCTCCAGTCGCGGCCTGCGGCCGGGACACGTCCGTGTGGCCCCAGGGCGGCGCCGGGCAGGGTGGCCCGCCCGGCGCGGCGACGTCAGCTGACGGCGTCCGCGTGGGCGTGGAGCCCGCCGATGAGCAGGTCGAGCATCCGGTCGGCGTCGGCCTCGGCGGTGGGCGAGCGTTCCACCGCCGAGGCGATCGCGTGGCAGAGCTGGATGAGGTCGGCCAGCCGCAGGTCGGCGCGGATGGCACCAACCTGCTGGGCATTGGCCAGCAGCGGCCCGGCGGTGGCGTTCAGCGCCTCGTGGCAGGCGTGGAACAGCTCCGAGGTGCGGTCGGAGCCCTGGGTCATCAGGGCGGTGGCCAGGCCGCGCCGCATCGTGAGGCCGATCAGCAGGCGTAGCCAGGTGACCAGCGCCTCCAGGGGCGACATCGTCTCGGCCGACTCGCTTCCACGCTCGCAGAGGGCGCGCACGCGTTCCCAGAAGACAGCTGTCATCAGCCGGTCCTTGGTCGGGAAGTGTCGGTACAGCGTTCCGGAGCCTACGCCGGCCCGCTTGGCGATCTCGTCGAGCGAGGCGTCGGTGCCGTGCTCGGCGAAGACGAGGTTCGCTGCGGCCACCAGACGGTCGTAGTTCCGTCGCGCGTCCGACCTGGTCGGTCGTTCCGTCACGGTGGGTGGGTCCTGCCACGAAGCTGGCATCTCAACCTTCAGTTGCAAAACGGGGACCTGTCGCCGTATTTTACCGTTAGTAGCCGGTAGATCAGTGTCCGCTATCGTGCGCAGCCAACTGTTGTGAGCGGCGTCTCGCCGAAGGGAACAAGCCTGTGCCCAGTTCCACGTGCCAGTCGAGGGCCGTAGAGGCCTCGATGCCGTCCTCTGCACGGCACCGTGGACTGATCCTGACATTGGTCTTGGCCGTTCAGTTGATGATCGGTATCGACATTACCGTCATGAACATGGCGTTGCCACAGATCCAAGAGGAACTCAACTTCAGCCCCACCGGGCTGTCCTGGGTGCTCAACGCCTACACCCTGGCCTACGGTGGCCTGCTGCTGCTGGGTGGCCGAATGGGCGACATCCTCGGCTACCGCCGGGCGCTGATCATCGGTATCGGACTCTTCACCATCGCCTCGCTGCTCGGTGGCCTGGCCCCGAACGCGTGGCTGCTCCTGGTCGCCCGCGTCGCCCAGGGTGTCGGCGGGGCGCTGGCCGCGCCGGCCACGCTGGCGCTCGTCGTCAGCACCTTCCGGAAGGACGAGGAGCGCAACCGCGCCCTCGGGATCTTCGTCATGGCGTCCGGCCTGGGTTCGGCGGGCGGCCTGCTGCTCGGCGGTCTCCTCACCGACGCCGTCTCGTGGCGTTGGGTGCTGCTGATCAACGTGCCGTTCGGCCTGGTGGTCTGCCTGCTGGCGCCGAAGTTCCTCCCGATCACCCGGGTGCAGGGCGGACGGTTCGACGCCGGCGGCGCGTTCACCGCGACGCTGGGCACCGCGGCCCTGGTCTACGGGTTCGTCCACGCCGCCGAGGCGGGTTGGACCGAGCCGGTCACCATCGGCGCCTTCGTGGTCGGCGTGCTGCTCCTGGCGGCCTTCGTCGCCATCGAGGCCGCGCACACCCAGCCGATCCTGAGACTGCGGCTGTTCGCGGACCGTGACCGCAGCGGTGGCTTCCTGGTGTTCGTCTGCTCCGGCGCGGCGATGTTCGGGTCGTTCTTCCTGCTGACCCAGTACGTCCAGGGGGTCCTGGGGCTGAGTCCCTTCCGGGCCGGTGTGGCGTTCCTGCCGATGGCACTGCTCATGCTTGCCGTCCCGCCCCGGATCACGCCCTGGCTGGTCAACCGGTTGGGCGCGAAGCCGACCATGCTCATCGGCCTCACCTTGATCCTGCTGGGCATGGCGTGGCTGACGCAGGTGACGGCCGACACCGCGTACCTCAGCGGCGTTCTCGGCCCGATGATGCTGTTCGGGGCCGGCGTCGGCCTGCTGAACCCGCCGCTGACCGGCACCATCCTGGCCAGCGTCGCACCAAAGGACTCCGGCGCCGCGTCGGGAGCCGTGCAGGCGGTCGGCATGATCGGCGGGTCGGTCGGCACGGCCATGCTGGTGACCATCTTCGGCACCGCCATCAACAACTCCACCCCCGTGCCCGGGGCGGACGCGGCACGGCAGGCAAACGTCGCCCTCGCCGACGGTGTCGCCGCCGCGTGCCTCGGCGGTGCCGCCTTCGCGCTGGCGGGGATACTCATCGTGGCGATCGCGATCCGGTCGAGGAAGGCGGACGCGAGCCCTGCGGCCGAGACGAACGAGCCACTGGCCAGCGGGGTGTAGCCGTCGCCGCCGGCCGACGGTGACCTTCTCCTCGCCCCTGGCACCGGTCATGTGGGGCGGCGTCAGCGCGGCGCGGCGGACGCCAGCGGCAGGGGGGCGGGTTGGCCGTCCCACGTGCCGCTCAGCCGGGCCCCGGCCGGGCCGGGTTCCGTGCCGACGTGCCGGACGACGGCCAGCTCGACGGCGTCGGTGACGATCCGGGTCGGGTCGCCGTCCTCGACCCGGTCGATCGCGCCGAGGCCCGGGGCGGTGGCCCGCCACGCGCCGTCGACGGTGAGCACCATGCTGGGCGGGCGGTGCTCACGGTGGCCGTCCACCTCGAAGTACTCCTCCGCCTGGCCAGCGCCGGCGAGGACCGCGCCCGCCAGGGCCGCCGCGTACACCGGGTCGCCGCACGCGTCGTACACCCAGCGCCGGCCCAGCACCGTGTGCTCGCAGGTGCCGACGAGCCACGCCTCGGCGTCGCCCAGCGGCGCGCCCCGGTAGGTCAGCGGCACCTGGAGCACGGGCCCGCCGCCAGCGCGTACCAGGAGCGTCTCGATGCCCACCTGCCCGGCCGGGTCGTCGAAGCGGTATGCCGCGACCCGCTCGACGCCGGCCGCGGCCTCCCCCTGGAACCATGGCCTGCCGGGGAGCCAGGCCGACAGCAGTTCGAGCTTCGTGGGGCGGATCTCCGCCCGGTGCAGCAACGCCATGACCGGATCATAGGAGAACGGCCTCGGCGTACGTCCGGACGCAGCGGCGTCGGGGTTGTCGCCGCGTGGCAGCCTCGTACGCGTGAATACCCTGGTTACACAACTTCCCGCGCTCCTGGGCGTCCTGCTCGGCACCCTTGGCACCGTGCTGGCGACCACAGTGGCCGATCGGGGCAGATGGAGACGCAGCCAGGGCGTGCGGTGGGACGAGCGCCGGCTCGACGCGTACGCCGAGTTCGCCCGGGTGGTCAAGGAGATTCAGGCGGTCTCGGTCCGGGCGCTCGCCGACGGGCCGAGGGGCGCCTACCCGGCGGGAGCCGACCGCGACGCCGCGCTCGCCCGACTGGCCGATGCGGACGTGCGGCACACCCTGGCCTGGGAAGACGTCCTGCTGCTCGGGGATGCTGCGACGGTACGCGCCGCCCGAACCTGGCGGGACGCGGTCTGGGCCGTCGAGAACCTCGCCCGGGGCACTGCCGCGGGCGCCGGGTCCCTGGCCGACCTGCTGCACCGTGCCAACGAGGGACGCGACGCGTTCTACCTGGCGGCCCGTGACAGCCTGGGGGTGCGGGGTGGCTCCGTCGCGCAGTCCAACTTCCTGCGGCAGCGACTCGACGCCGGCCGGTGAGCACGGTCGCTACGAGCCCGGAGCCGCCCCGGACGAGCGCTCGGCGCGATCACGTCGCTGGCCCTGCTCGGTCGGGTGCACGACCGCCAGTTGCCGCCGCCGGCACCGGGCGGCTGAGCGCTGCTGGCCCGACCACGCCCGCCAGCGGACACATTCACCAGTACATTCACCAGCGTGAACCCGTGCCGGCGGTGCGCCGGGCGGTTATCCGGTATCGTCGGGGCGATCGATGCCATTGACGGGTGTGATGCCGGTGGTTCTGGTCGGGCGGGCTCCCTGGCGTGCCTGCGGGCGCGTTCGTCGGTCGCCGGTGGTGCCCGGGAGGGCTCGTCCACGCATGTGAGCGTGCTGTCCGGTCCTCCGTCGACGGCGATACCAGGTGGCCGGTGTCGATTTGTAGACCCCTGCGCCGAACCGATGTCGGCGTGGGTCGGGATGGCCGTCGCGATGGTTTCTGGGGTCGCGAACTAAGGGATGTATCGCGTCCTGATCCTCGCTACACTGACGCCGGCAAATGCCCGCGATGCTCGCTGGGCTTTGCAGATGTGGCGGCGATCGAATCGGATACGACGGGCGGTTGGCTGCCCACGATGCTGACGTACACGGGGGAATGGCGGGGCCGTGGGCCGCGCCGCCCGGAGACGTTCCCGGCCCGGCTGTTCCC
>NZ_SMKJ01000049.1:0-30495 GCF_004348615.1 Micromonospora sp. KC207 | reverse complement strand
GAGGCGATGAGCCACCGGCGGCGCGTGCAGCTCGTCCTCGTGCTCGGCTCGCTCATCGCGGTGGGCCCACTGACCATCGACATGTACCTGCCCGCCCTCCCCGCGCTCGCCGCCGACTTCCGGACCACGTCGGCGGCGGTGCAGTTGACCCTTACCGGCACCCTCGTCGGCCTCGCCCTCGGCCAGTTGCTGATCGGCCCGCTGTCGGACGCCGTGGGGCGGCGCAAGCCGCTGATCGTCGGCCTCGCGCTGCACGTCGTGGCGTCGGTGCTCTGCGTGGTCGCGCCGACCGTGACCGTCCTGGGCGCGCTGCGGGTGGTGCAGGGCCTGGGCGTCGCGGCGGCCACGGTGGTCGCGATGGCCGTGGTCCGCGACCTGTTCAGCGGCGCGGCCTTCGCCACGCTGCTCTCCCGGCTGCTGCTGGTCATGGGGGCGGCGCCGATCCTCGCGCCGACCCTCGGCGGCGCGCTGCTGCGCTGGACGAACTGGCGGGGCGTGTTCGTGGCCCTGGCCGTCTTCGGGGCGGTGCTCGTCGTGGTCGCCGTGTTGGGCCTGCGCGAGACCCTGCCGGCCGACCGGCGTCGGCGCGGCGGGGTGGTCGCGACGGCGGCCGTGTACGGCTCGCTGCTGCGCGACCGCACGTTCGTCGGCCTGGTGCTGGTCGCCGGCCTGGCCATGGCGGCGCTGTTCGCGTACGTGGCCGGGTCGTCGTTCGTCCTGCAGCAGCAGTACGGCCTCGACGAGCAGCAGTTCGGGCTGGCCTTCGGGGCGGGTGCGGTGGGGCTGATCGGGGCGACCCAGCTCAACGTGCGGCTGTTGCGTCGCCACTCGCCGCAGCGGCTCCTCGTCGCCTCCCTCGGCGTGGGGACCGTGGCCGGGCTGGCGCTGCTCGTCTTCGCCGCGACCGGCCTGGGCGGGCTGCCCAGCCTTCTGGCGTCGCTGTGGGTGGTGCTCGCGGCGGCGGGCCTGGCGATGCCGAACGCGCCGGCCCTGGCCCTGTCCCGGCACGGCGAGGCGGCGGGCACGGCCTCGGCCCTGCTCGGCGCGGTGCAGTTCGGTGTCGGCGCGGTGTCCGCGCCCCTGGTGGGGGTGCTCGGCACCGGCGCGGTGGCGATGGCCCTGGTGGTGGCCGGCGCGATGGTGGCGGCCACCACGGTCCTGCTCGTCGTCGTGCGGCCCGCCCGGCTCGCCGGCCTGGCGGACGACGCGGTGGTCGTGCCGGCGCACTGACGGGACCACGCCCTTGTTGCCACCCGGTCAGGCGAGCGTTAACATCGAGTAATTTCGATCGCTTGTGTGGGGGTGGCAGATGTCCCGAACCGTCCGCCGGTCGTGGCGCCGGATCGCGCTCACGGCCGCGACCGCCCTCGCCGCGCTCGTCGCCGCGGTGCCGGCCGTCGGGACCGCCCCCGCCGAGGCCGGCGCGGCGCCCGCCACCCCGGCCGCCGCGCCCCCGGCGGGGCAGACCTCTCGGTACACGATGACCGCGTTCACCAACAGCAGCGAATCCAACATGTACGTCTACGAGTCGGCCGACGCCACGGGGTACCGGCTGCTACGCGGGCCCGCCTACACGCCGCCGACGGGGCTGATCCGCGACCCGAGCGTGATCCGGCACACCGACGGGCGGTACTACATCGTCTACACCACCAACTGGACCGGCAACACCATCGGCTTCGCCACCAGCACCGACCGGGTCAACTGGACGTTCCTGCGCAACCACACCATCCCGATGACGGTGCAGAACACCTGGGCGCCCGAGTGGTTCGTCGACAGCGACGGCAGCGTCAACGTGATCGTCTCGCTCTCCACCAACGGGGCCGACTTCAAGCCGCACCGGCTGCGCGCGACGAACACCTCGCTCACCGCGTTCGGCGCGCCCACCCCGCTGGCCGGAATCGGCCCCAACCACATCGACACGTTCGTGGTGAAGGTCGGCGGGACGTACCACGCGTTCGCCAAGCAGGAGACCACGAAGTACATCGAGCACGCGACGGCGAGCAGCCTGAACGGCCCCTACACCTTCGTCGGGACCGGCGACTGGGCCGGCTGGGGCGCGCCGCGCGAGGGGCAGGCGCTGGTACAGCTGGACAACGGCGGCTGGCGGATCTACTTCGACGGGTACACGGTCGGCAAGTACTACTTCAGCGACAGCTACGACGGGTTGCGCACCTGGACCCCGCCGGTGGAGCTGCCCGGGCTGTCCGGCTTCGCCCGTCACTTCACCGTGCTCCGCGAGACAGTGCCCGGCGGTGTCACGCTGCCCACCGGCGCGCGATCGTTCCAGTCGGTCAACTTCCCCGACCGGTACGCGGCCCGCCGCGCGGACAACCTGGGCTACCTCGACCCGGTCTCGACGGCCAGCCCCGCGCAGGCCCGGCAGGACGCCACCCCCACCGTCGTCGCCGGGCTCGCCGACGCCAACTGCTTCTCGCTGCGCACCGCCGACGGCCGGTACCTGCGGCACTACGACTTCCGGATCAGGGCCGACTTCCACGACGGCAGTGCGATCTTCGGGCGGGACGCCACGTTCTGCGCCCGGCCCGGCTCGGTCGCGGGCTCGGTCTCGCTGGAGTCCTACAACTATCCCGGCCGGTACCTGCGCCACTACGACTACGCGCTGCGCGTCGACCTGTACCAGGACACCGCCATCTTCCGGGCGGACAGCTCCTTGCGCCCGGTGGCCCCGCTGGCCTGAGCGCCCGCCCACGGCGGGGTGGGAGCGGGCCGAACCGACTCCGTCGCCCGACGCCGACTTTCCGCTAGGCTGCCGTCCGACACCGGCCACGGCGGGGAGGAGTGCAGTGCGCATCGCGCTCTTCGTCACCTGCCTGAACGACGCGCTGTTTCCGCAGGCCGGCATCGCCACGGTCACGGTGCTGGAGCGGCTCGGCCACACGGTGGAGTTCCCCGCCGCGCAGACCTGTTGCGGCCAGCTGCACGCCAACACCGGCTACGCCGCGCCCGCCCGTGAGCTGGAGCGCGGCGTCGAGGCGGTGTTCGCCGGCCACGACGCGATCGTCTCCCCCTCCGGGTCCTGCGTGGCCCACCTGCGCACGCACACCGGGCTGCCGGTGTACGAGCTGTCCGAGCTGCTCGTCGATGTGCTGGGCAGCATCGACGTCGGGGCGAGTTTCCCACACCGGGTCACCTACCATCCCACCTGCCACGGGCTGCGCGTGCTGCGGCTGCGCGACCGCCCCCTGCGGCTGCTCGCGGCGGTGCGGCAGCTGGAGCTGGTCGACCTGCCCGAGCCGGAGCAGTGCTGCGGCTTCGGCGGCACCTTCGCCCTGAAGAACGCCGGGGTCTCCGGCGCCATGCTCGCCGACAAGTGCGCCAACGCCGTGGCCACCGGAGCCGACTACCTCGCCGCCGCCGACAGCTCCTGCCTGATGCACATCGGCGGCGGGCTGGCCCGCCGGCCCGGCGCGCCACGGCCGATCCACTACGCCGAGATCCTCGCCGCGACGCCCGGCAGCGGGCCGGTCGCGTGAGCCGGCAGTTGCCCATCGTGGCCCGCACCCCGTTTCCCCGGGCGGCCGGGCCCCAGCTCGCCGACGCGCAGCTGCGGGGCAACCTGCGCCGGGCCACTCGCACCATCCGCGACAAGCGGGCTGCCGTGGTCGCCGAGGTCCCGGACTGGGAGCTGCTGCGCGACCGCGCCGCCGCAGTGAAGGACGACGTCCTCGACCGGCTGCCGCAGCTGCTCGCGCAGTTCGAGGCAGCCGCCACGGCCGCCGGGGCGGTCGTGCACCACGCCGCCGACGCCGGGCGGGCCAACGCCGTCGTCGCCGACCTGGTCCGGGCGCAGGGCGTCGACCAGGTCGTCAAGGTCAAGTCGATGGCGACCCAGGAGATCGGCCTCAACGAGGCACTGGCGGCGGTCGGCGTCACCGCGATCGAAACCGACCTGGCCGAGCTGATCGTCCAACTGGCCGAGGACGCCCCCTCGCACATCCTGGTGCCGGCGGTCCACTACAACCGCAGCCAGATCCGGGAGATCTTCGCCCGCCGGATGCCCGGCTTCGCGGCCGACTCCGACGAGCCGGCGGTACTGGCCGCCGCCGCGCGGGCGTACCTGCGGCGCACCTTCCTGGCCGCCCGCGTCGCGGTGTGCGGGGCCAACTTCGCCGTGGCGGAGACCGGTTCACTGGTAATCGTCGAGTCCGAGGGCAACGGGCGGATGTGTCTCACCCTGCCCGACACGCTGATCGCGGTGGTCGGGGTGGAGAAGCTGCTGCCGCGCTTCGCCGACCTGGGCGACTTCCTGCGGCTGCTGCCGCGCTCGTCGACCGGCGAGCGGATGAACCCGTACACCTCGATCTTCACCGGGGTCACGCCGGGGGACGGCCCGCAGCGACTGCACATCGTGCTGCTGGACAACGGGCGTACGACCGTGGCCGCCGATCCGGTGGGTCGCGCGGCGCTGCGCTGCATTCGCTGCTCGGCCTGTCTGAACGTGTGCCCCGTCTACGAGCGGGTGGGCGGCCACGCGTACGGGTCGGTCTATCCCGGGCCGATCGGCGCGATTTTGTCGCCGCAGCTGACCGGGCAGGACGCCGGGGCGAACCGGACCCTGCCGTACGCCTCGACGCTCTGCGGCGCCTGCTACGACGTCTGCCCGGTGAAAATCAACATCCCGGAGATCCTGGTGCACCTGCGCCAGGCCGGGAAGTCCCCGGCTGCCGAGCGGGCCGCGATGGGCCTGCTGGCCTGGACGATGCGGGACCGCCGCCGGTGGCGGGCGGCGCTGCGGGCCGCCCGCGCGGGCGGCCGGCCCCTGCGGGCCCTGACCCGGCGCGGCGGGGGGCGGCTGCGCCGCGCGCCGTGGCCCCTGTCGGCCTGGACGGCGCACCGCGACGCGCCGCTGCCCGCCGCCGAATCGTTCCGCGACTGGTGGAGCCGCACCCATGGCCGCTGACCTGCCCGGATCGCCGGCGCCTGACCTGCCCGCCCGATTCGCCGAACGGGCGCGGGACTACCGCGCGACCGTCCACCGCACCCGGCTCGGCGAGCTGCCCGAACTGCTCGCCGGGCTACTCGCGACGGCCTCGGGCGTGGTGGTGCCCGCCGGAACGCCGCCGCAGTGGACGGCGGCGCTGCGCCCGCCGCGCCTGCCCGGCGACGCGCTCACCGTCGCCGACCTGGACGCCCCCGGCCTGGCGGTGCTGACCGGCTGCGCGGTGGCCGTCGCCGAGACCGGCACCATAGTGCTGGACGCCGGCCCCGCCCAGGGCCGGCGACTGCTCACCCTCGTGCCCGACCGCCACGTCTGCGTCGTCGACGAGAACCAGATCGTCGCCGACCTGCCCGACATGGTCCGGGCGCTGCCGGACCCGACCCGCCCACTGACGTTGATCTCCGGGCCCTCCGCGACCAGCGACATCGAACTCAACCGGGTGGAGGGCGTGCACGGCCCCCGCCGTCTGGACATCGTCTGCCTCCAGCCGGACCGGTAGGCCCCCCGGCCCGCGCGGGCTGAAGGCGTCGCGGCGTGCAGCCCCGGGGCCCACGCCGCGACGGGCGATCAGTGGATCAGCGCCGGGGCGGCGACCTGGCCGCCGCCCTGCTCGTCGTCGAGCAACTGAGACTGCTGGCGCCTGCGCGGCAGGAAGAAGGCCGGCACGAACGTCGCCAGCACCAGGGCGAAGCCCACCCAGAACGTCGTGGAGAACGAGTCTGCGACGAACTCCAGGCCCCGCTGGAGGATCCCCGGGTCGACCGGGAACTGCTGGGCCAGGTCCGGGTTCTGCTTGACAGCGATGGCGAGACCGGCCTCGGTGACCGGCGCGCCCGTGTTCGGGTCGACCGTCCCCGGGATGACCGGCGACTCGTTCAGCTCGTTGGTGAGGATCACCGACATGATCGCCGAACCCACCGAGCCCGCGATCTGCTGAAGGATGTTCAGCAGCGTGGAACCCCGGGCCACCTCGTGGTTCGTCAGCGTCTTCAGCGCCGACGTCATGACCGGCATCATCGTCCCGCCCATGCCGAGGCCCATGACGAACAGCGAGCCGCACAGCAGCCAGTACGACGTGTCGGTGTCGACCTGCGTGAACGCGAAGAAGCCCACCGCGATCAGCACCAGCGCGAACGGCACGGTCCGGCCGACCGGGATCTTGTCGGCCAGCATGCCGGCGATCGGCATGGTGACCATCGCGCCGATGCCCTGCGGCGCCATCAGCAGGCCGGCGTCGAGCGTCGACTCGCCGCGCACCTGAAGGAAGTAGCTCGGGAACAGCAGCCCGGCGCCCATGAACGCGATCATGAACACGGCCATCGTGACGGACGCGACGGTGAGGTTGCGGTCGCGCAGCAGCCGCAGGTCGAGCAGCGGGTGCTTCGGCTTGAACGAGTAGAGGATGAACCCGACGACCAGCAGCCCACCGACGAGCATCGGCAGCCACACCCTGCGGTCGCCGAACGTGCCGGTCTCGGGCAGCGACGACACCCCGAACAGGAAGAGGGCCAGACCCGGCGAGAGCATCAGCATGCCGACGAAGTCGAACGACTCCGACGGCTCGGGTGCGTCCTTCGGCAGCGCCCACTGCGAGTAGGCCAGCGCGACGGCACCGATCGGCAGGTTGATCAGGAAGATCCATTGCCAGCTCGCCACGTCGATCAGCCACCCGCCCAGGATCGGCCCACCGATCGGGCCGAGCAGCATCGGGATGCCCAGCACCGCCATCAGCCGGCCGATCCGATCCGGGCCGGCCGCCCGCGTCATGATCGTCATACCGAGCGGCATCAGCATGCCGCCACCGAGGCCCTGTAGCACCCGGTAGCCGATGAGCTGGCCGATGGAGTCGGCGGTGGCGCACAGGCCCGAGCCGAGCGTGAAGAGCACGAGTGCGGCCATGTAGAGCCGCTTCGTGCCGAAGCGGTCGGCGGCCCAGCCTGTCAGCGGAATGACCGTGGCCAGCGCCAGCGTGTAACCGGTCATCGTCCAGGCGACCCGGGCGTAGGAGGCGTCGAACTCGGTCTGGAACGTGGGCAGTGCCACGCTGACCACGGTCACGTCGAGGATCGACATGATCGCGCCGAGGACGACGACCCCGGCGATCTTCAGTACAGCGGCGTCGAGCTTGGTCGGCGCCGCGGGTTGACTGCTCACAGCGAATCTCCTGAAACTGGCGGGTGCCGCCGAGTGGCCATGCACCAGGCGGTGACGTTAACAAGGCCCACCCACACTTCACCGACCTTTATCGCCCCCGTGGGCTGTGGCCACGGTCACTGCGCGCGTCGGCCGGCATCGACGCCCTGCTCAGTGGATCCGTCGCCCCCGCACGTCCGGCACCCCGGACTTGCGGAAGAAGTACGTGTTGATTTGGTCCCGCCACTCGATTGCGCAGCGCAACTGCTCGTCCAGGCGCTCGGTAACCCGGGCGTGCACCGCCGGGTCGATCACCCCGGCCAGCCGCCGCCACCGCTGTCGCATCTCGGCCACCTGCTGCACCCCGGCGAAGTGGGTGTCGTAGATGTGCTGGATGACGGTCGACCCGCTTTGCAGCACGTGTCCGTACGGGACGTGGTGGAAGAACAGCAGCAGCTCGTCCGGGCAGTCCCGCAGCGACTCGTACACCCGCGACCACGGCTTCGGGTACTGGCCGGTGAAGCCGGTGCCCGTCGCGCGGGTGCGGTCCACGCCCACCCCCTCGCGGTCGGCGAAGTGGTAGGTGCCCCAGCGCGAGTACTCGTACCCGTCGACGTCGGGGCCGTAGTGGTGGTTCGCCGGGCTGACCATGAAACCGACGCCCAGCGGCGCGGTGTACCGCTCGTAGGTGCGCCAGGAGTCGTCCATGACGGCGTGCAGCGTCCGGCGCACCAGCGTCGGGTCGCCGGTCGTCCCCGCCGGGAAGGTGAGGTCGATCCACTCATCGAGGACGGCCCTCGGGTCCAGGCGGGGGTCCCAGGCGAGCCGGCCGAAGGCGTACAGGTTGGCCTGGGCCAGGGGGTGCCCGGTCCAGAACGGGTCGTCACCCACGTTGGCCACGGCGACCAGGCCGCCGCCGGCCGCCGGGCCCGGCCCCGCGCCGGCGGCCACGTCGGCGACGGTCGGCCCGCCCGGCCCCCACGGCGCGAACGCCAGCACCTCGCTCCAGCAGGGCGCGAGATAACACACGTGCCGCTGCTGGCCCGTGTACTCCTGGGTGACCTGGAACTCCACCGCCAGCCGGGTCGCCGGCATCGCCGCCAGCACCGGCGACACCGGCTCCCGCGGCTGGAAGTCGATCGGGCCGAACTTCACCTGGACCACCACGTTGTCCCGGAACCGGCCGTCGAGCGGGGCGAAGTGGTCGTACGCGGCCCGCGCCCGGTCGGTCGAGCGGTCCCGCCAGTCCTGCCGGTGGTTGTAGACGAACGCCCGCCAGTGCACCACGCCGCCGAAGGGCGCCAGGGCCTCCGCGAGCAGGTTCGCGCCGTCGGCGTGGTCGCGCCCGTACGTGAACGGGCCCGGCTGCCCCTCGGAGTCGGCCTTCACCACGTAGCCGCCGAAGTCGGGGATGCGCTCGTACACCTGGCGGGTGGCGGCGGCCCACCACGCCCGCACCGTCGCGTCGAGCGGGTCGGCGGTCGGCAGGCCACCGAGGACGACGGGCGCGGCGAAGGTGACCGACAGGTGCACCCGGATCCCGTACGGACGCAGCGCGTCGGCCAGCTCGGCGACGTCACCGAGGCGGTCGGTCAGCAGCCGCGCCTCGGTCGCGTGGACGTTGACGTTGTTCACCGAGATCGCGTTGACGCCGCAGGCGGCCAGCAACCGCCCGTATGCGCGGACCCGGTCCAGGTCGCGGCGTGCCGCGCCGGCGTGCCAGAAGATCGACCCGCCGGCGTAGCCCCGCTCGACCTGCCCCATGACCGGGTGTACGTCGACGTTGTCCCAGTGGTCGAGCATCCGCAGCGACACGGCCGGCGCGTGCCGCCGCGCCGGGCGGTCGCCGTCGAACGCCGCAGCGCCGAGGCGCACCACGTGGAACAGCCCGTACAGCAGGCCGGCCGGCGCGTCGGCCAGCACCATCGTGACGCCCTCGGCGCGGGCCAGCAGGTACCCCTCGGCGCCGAGCGACCCGCCGGCTCCGGCCGACCGAGCCACCCGCGCCACCGGCGCGGGCAGCGGCCCGGCGTCGCGCAGCGCGAGCACCAGGTCCACCCCCGGATCCCCGGCGCTGCGGGCGGCCCGCCCGCCGTGCCGGGCGCAGGCCTGCTCGACCTCGTCGAAGACGGTGTCGACGAGCCCGCCGTCGCCGCGCACGAGGACGCGGCGCGAGCCGAGCGGGCCGAACGCCTCCGGCGGCAGCCAGGCGGCGTGCACGCCCCCGGCGGGGCCGGTGGTGGCGGCGTCGGTCGCGGTAGGGCTGGTATTGGCCGGGCCGGTGGTGGCGGGACCGGTCGTGCCGTGGGGCCGAATCATTCGGTGAACTCCCTCTGGATCGTCGCGGTCATCGGGGCGGCGACGCGCAGCAGCGCGAGGGCGCACACCGAGCCCGCCAGCGCGAGCACCGCCTCCGAGGTGACCGCCGTGACGGCGGCCGACGCCGAGAGCAGCAGGGCCGTGCCGAGGGACACCCCCGGGGCGCGGACCGCGAAGTGCAGGGCGAGGCGGGCGACGTCGCGGGCCCGGAACGCGAACAGGGAGGTGATCACCAGCGCGTTCGTCCAGACGAGGGTCGCCACGGCGGCGACGCCGACCAGCGGCACCGCCCACCACCGGGGCACGGCCGCGACGTCGAGGTGGGCGAGGTTCACCGCGACAACGGTGAGCCACGCCAGCAGCGGCACCCAGATCCGCAGCACTCCCGCCAGGTTGATCCGGTAGCCGCGCCGGAAAGCGGCGGCGGGCCGCAGGTCCGTCAGGTCGGGGCGCTGGTGGTGCAGCGCGTACAGCGCGGCCGACAGCGCCGGGGCCAGCGGCAGCACGCAGGCGGCGTAGAGCGGGATGTTGCTGGCGTCGGGGTCGAGCAGGACGAGCGGGACCAGGCCGGGCAGGCAGGCCAGCAGCAGGAGCACCTCGACGACGATCAGGGTGTAGACCCGCGCGGCGGCCCGCGACAGCGGCCCGTCGCCGAACTGCCGAGCGGTCCGCGCCGCGTCGCTGCTCACGGCCGGTCGGCCCGGTCGCCGTCGGTGCGCGCGAGGCCGTGCCCGCGGGTGTGCCGCAAGCCGATGTCCCGCTGGACCGTCGCCGGCGAGTCCTGGTGGTCGCGCCGCAGCGCCAGGTCGAACCGGCCGGTGCCGACGCGTGCCCGCCAGGCGTCGGTGAGCCGGCCCGTGGGCCGTTCGGGAACGTGGATCCGCATCGGCGTCCTGTCCTGCTCGTCGTGCCGGCCGGGCCGCCGGCCCCGTCGGACCCCGGTGGGGCCCGACCGGGACCGGACGGTCAGCCGTTGTCCTTCTTGAACCGCTCGTACGCCTTGTTCACCAGCTCGATGTACTGGTCGGCGTTCTTGGCCTTCAGCTCGCCGACGTAGGCGTCCCACTCGGTGAGCGGTCGCTGGCCGAGGATGAACTTCAGCGTGTTCTGGGTGACGTGGTCCTTCAGCGGCGTCTCCCACAGCGACACCTGCTCGCGCTCGGCGTCGGTGAGCGGGGCCGGCGGCGGCACCACGATCGGCTTGCGCGCGTTCATCACCTTCTGGAACTCCAGCTCCTCGGGCGAGAAGAAGGACTGCAGCAGGTCGAGCTTGCCGCCGTAGGCGAAGACCCCGTTGGCGAAGCCGAAGTCCTTCTGCAGGTGCTTGGTGCCCTTGGGGTTGAGCCCGATCATGTCGACGTCGGGGGCGGGGATCCGCTTGCCGGCGGCGTCCCTGGTGAACGTGGTGCCCTCGATGCCCCACTTGGCGAACTCCTGGCCGGCGTCGGAGTAGTAGAGCCAGTCGATGAACTGCATCATGGCCACGAAGTTCTTGCTGTCCCGGGCCTTCTTGGAGATCATGACGCCGTTCTCCAGCCGGGAGGCGGGGTTGATCTCGCCGGCCGAACCGATCGGCAGCGGGATGTTGACCAGCTTCGCGCCGGGGATGGTCTTGGCCAGGTCCGGCCGGTAGTCGTTGACCAGGGTCTGGGCGTTGCTGGTGATGACGAAGGACTTGCCGTTGGCGAGCTTCTGGCGGGCGGCGTCGTCGGTCTGGGTGAAGCTCTCCGGGTCGAGCAGCCCCTCGGTGACCAGCTTGTTGAGGTACTGCACCATCTGCTTGTACTGCTCGGTGGCCCCGGTGTAGACGAACTTCCCGGCGGCCGGGTCCCAGGTGCTGTGCTGGAAGGCCCAGCCGGCCTGAGTGCCGTAGGCGTGGCCGATGTTCCGCAGCAGGGCGCCGCCGGGGTTGGGCTTGCTCCACCGGTCCGAGTACGGGTAGGAGTTCGGGTACTTCGCCTTCATCGCCTTGAGCACCGAGTAGAGCTCGTCCCACGTCTTCGGGATCGGCAGCTTGAGCTCGTCGAGGATGTCGGTGCGGACCGCCACCGAGTATTCCTGCCAGGGCTTCTCGTGTAGGCCCGGGAGCAGGTAGAACTTGCCGTCGGACTGGCGCAGCGTGTCGATCTCCGGCCCCAGCCCCCACTTGTCGATCTTGTCCTTGAAGTGGGGCATCAGGTCCAGGTAGTCGCTCACCGGCAGGATCGCGCCGGAGGAGACGAACGCGTTCTCGTCCGGATGGTAGGTCTTCGGGATGATCAGCGGGGCGTCGCCGGCGCCGATCAGCAGGCTGCGCTTCTGCGAGTAGTCGCTCAGCGGCACGGCGACCGGTTCGAGCTTGACGTTGGTCCGCTTCGCCAGCTCCGACCAGAACAGCCACTCGTTCTTCAGTGGGTAGTTCGGGTGGTTGTTGTACAGCACGGAGAAGGAGAGCGGCTCGGTGGCCGTGAACTGGGTCCCGACGCCGTACTCGACCATGGCGCCGGCCCGGTTGCCGGACAGGTCCTTGGTGTCGCCGGCCTCTTCGGAGCAGGCGACGAGGGTGAGGGTGAGCAGACTGGCCGCGGCTATCGCCGCGCGCCGCCACGTTCTGTGGAACACGGCTCGTCCTTTCCGATCAGATGGTGGGGTGGTGAGGGGACATCGCCGGGCTACCCCTTGACCGCGCCGAGCATCACGCCCGACACGAAGTAGCGCTGGATGAAGGGGTAGACCGCCAGGATGGGCAGGGTGGTGAGCACGATCGTCACCGCCTGTAGCGTCGCGGCGGCCTGGACCGCGTCGGCGTCGGCGACGCCGCCGGCCGACTGCGCGCCGGTGGCGCCCGCGACGAGGTTGCGCAGGTATACGGTCACCGGGAACAGCTCCTGCTGGTCCAGGTAGAGGAACGCGGTGAACCACGAGTTCCAGAAGGACACCGCGTAGAACAGCACCATCGTGGCGATGACGGCCTTGGACAGCGGCAGCACGATCCGCAGCAGCGTCCCGTACGTGTTCAGTCCGTCGACGGCGGCGGCCTCCTCCAACTCTTCCGGCAGGCTCTCGAAGAACGCCTTCATCACCAGCAGGTTGAACACGTTGATGGCGTTGGGCACGACGACGGCCCAGATGGTGTTCTTCATGCCCAGGCTGGTGATCAGCACGTAGTTGGGAATCAGCCCGCCGGAGAAGAACATGGTGAACACGGCGATGCCGACGAGCGCGCCACGGCCCTTGAGCCGCGGCTTCGACAACACGTACGCGTAGCAGGTGGTGAGCACGAGGGAGATGGCCGTGGCGACCACCGTGTACACCACCGTGTTGCGGTAGTTCGTCCAGAACAGCGAGTCGGACAGCACCAACTTGTACGTGGTCAGGTCGAACCCGCGCGGAACGAGGTTGACCCTCCCGGCGATGATGTACGCCTCGTCGCTGAGCGAGCGGGCCACGATGTTGACGAACGGGTACAGCGTCACGATCACGACGCCGGTCAGGATGACGGCGTTGACCGCCTGGAAGATCCGGTAGCCCCGGGTCGGGCGGGGCCCCTTCGGCCGGCGGGCCGCCCGCCGGGGTTCGCCGGTCTCGATGGTCACCACAGGCTCGTCCCCACCGTGCGCTTGGAGATGATGTTCGCCGTCAGCACCAGGGTCAGCCCGATCAGGGCCTCGAACAGGCCGATCGCGGCGGCGTAGCTGAAGTTGCTGGACTCGAAGCCCATCCGGTACAGGTACGTGGAGATCACGTCGGCGGTCGGGTAGGTCAACGGGTTGTACAGCAGCAGGACCTTCTCGAACCCGACCGCCATGAAGGTGCCGATGTTGAGGATCAGCAGCGTCATCATCGTGGGCCGGATGCCGGGGAGCGTCACGTGCCAGGTCTGCCGCCACCGGCTCGCCCCGTCGATCCGGGCCGCCTCGTAGAGGTTGTCGTCGATCGTGGTGAGCGCGGCGAGGTAGAGGATGGTGCCCCAGCCGACGGTCTGCCAGACCTCGGAGGAGACGTAGATCGTCCGGAACCACTCGGGCCGTTGCAGGAACGGCACGCCGTCGCCGCCGAGGCCGCGCACGATCTGGTTGACCGTCCCGTCCATCGACGTCAGCTGCATGACCATGGCGGCCACGATCACGATCGACAGGAAGTGCGGCAGGTAGGACACCGACTGCACGAACCGCTTGAGCCGGCGGGCGCGGACCTCGTTGAGCAGCAGCGCCAGGACGATCGGCAGGGGGAAGCAGAACAGCAGGGTCAGCGCCCCCAGCACGAGGGTGTTGGTGAACACCTCCCAGAACGTCGGGTCGGCCAGGAACAGGCGCACGTAGCGCAGGCCCACCCAGTACTCGCCGAACACGCTGCCGCCGGGGGAGAACCTCCGGAAGGCGATCACGTTGCCGGCCATCGGCAGGTACCGGAAGGCCAGGAAGAACAGCAGGGGTGCCACGGCCAGGGAATAGAGCTGCCAGTCCCGGCGCAGCGCCTGCCGCCAGGTGCGGCGGCGTCCCCGGCGGCGCGGGCCGGGCCGGGCCGCCGCCGGGGCGTCCCGCGTCGGTGGTGGGTGCAGCGTGTCGGGGGTGGTCATCCTCGACCTCCAGGGGCGGGGAGCGGGAGGTGCCTAGGCGGACCGCGGGACGGCGGCGGGGGCGACGCGCGCGGTCGACACCAGCCGGCGCTGGTGGCCGACCTCGCGTTCGGCGCCCACGAGGCGCAGCGGGAGGGCGGCGGTGACCTCGCCGCTGGACGGGCCGAGGCGCAGCTCCACGTCGCCGGGCTCGACGACGCGCCGGCCGTGCGCGCCGGTGAACGACGTCAGGTCGGCGGAGACCAGGAAGGTCACCCGTGCGGCCTCGCCCGGTTCGAGCGGGACCCGGGCATAGCCGATCAGGCGGACCACCGGCCGGGTGGTCTGCGCGACCGGGTCGTGCAGGTACAACTGGACGATCTCGGCGCCGGCCCGGGTACCGGTGTTGCGGACCGCGACGCCGACGGCGACCTCGCCGTCGACTGCCCAGTCGAGGCGCCCGCCGCCCGTGGCGTCGGCGGCGCTGACCTCGCCGGCGCGGTCGTCGGCCCCGCGCACGCCCGCGTCGCTCCACTCGAACGTCGTGTAGCTCAGCCCGTGGCCGAACGGGAACGCCGGGGTGGGGTCGACCGACGACACCTCCGAGCGGCGTCCCAGCGTGGGGGAGAGGTAGGTGGACGGCAGGCCACCGGAGCCCCGGGGCACGCTGACGGGCAGCCGCCCGGACGGGTTCACCGCGCCGGTGAGCACCTCGGCGAGGGCCTGCCCGCCGCGCTGGCCGGGGAAGAACGCCTGCACGACGGCCGCGGCGGCGTCGACCTCGGGCCCGAGCGCGTACGGCCGCCCGGCCAGCAGCACCAGCACCACGGGCGTGCCGGTGGCGAGCACGGCCCGGACCAGCTCGGGTTGCACCCCGGGCAGCCGCAGGTCGGTGGCGTCGCATCCCTCGCCGGAGGTGCCGCGGCCGAACATCCCGGAGCGGTCGCCGACGGCGAGCACGCACACGTCGGCCTCGGTGGCCGCCGCGACGGCCGCGGCGAAGCCGGACGTGTCGTCGCCGGTGACGGCGCACCCGGGGGAGTGGGTGAGCCCTGGGAGCAGGTCGCCGAGGGCCTCGCGCAGCGAGGGCAGCTCCACGCCGAGCCCGTGCTCGGGGTGACGCACCCCCACGTGCGCGGGGAACGAGTAGCAGCCGAGCATCGCCATCGGGTCGTCGGCGACCGGGCCGACGAGCGCGACGCGGCGGTGGGGGGAAAGCGGCAGCAGCCCGTCGTCGTTGCGCAGCAGGACCACGGACTCCCGGGCCAGGCGCAGGGCCACGTCCCGGCCGGCAGGGTCGTCGAGGCACAGCTCGTCGGCGCCATCGGGCAGCGGCTGCCACCCCTCGTCGAGCAGGCCCAGCTCGATCTTCTGCGTCAGCACCCGGCGCAGCGCGCGGTCGATCAGCGCCTCGTCGACCTCGCCGGAGCGGACCGCCTCGACCAGCGGGGGGCCGAACGCGTCCACGGTGGGCAGCTCGACGTCGATGCCGGCGCGCAGGGCGAGCCGGGCCGCGTCGGCGGCGTCGGCGGCGACTCCGTGCAGCGTCTGGAGGAACCGCACCGCGAAGTAGTCGGCGACCACGGTGCCGGTGAAGCCCCACTCGTCGCGCAGCAGCCGGGTCAGCATGGCCTCGTCGGCGGCCACGGGCATGCCGTCAATCTCGGCGTAGGAGTTCATCACCGAGCGTGCGCCGCCCAGCCGCAGCGCCATCTCGAACGGCGGCAGGATGACGTCGGCCAGCTCCCGGCGGCCCATCGACACCGGGGCCAGGTTGCGACCGCCCCGCGAGGCCGAGTATCCGGCGAAGTGCTTGAGGGTGGCGACGACGCCGGCACGTTCCAGGCCGCGCACGTACGCCGCGCCGGTCGTGCCGACCAGGTACGGGTCCTCGCCGATGGTCTCCTCGGTGCGTCCCCACCGGTAGTCACGGGTGACGTCGAGCACCGGCGCCAGTCCCTGGTGGACCCCGGCCGCCCGTAGCGACCGGCCGATGTGGCCGGCCATCTGTTCGACGAGCTCGGGGTCGAAGGACGCGCCCCAGCACAGCGGTGCCGGGTACACGGTCGCGCGCCAGGCGGCGAAGCCGGTGAGGCACTCCTCGTGCACCTGCGCCGGGATGCCGAACCGGCTCGCCGCCGCGATCTCGGCCTGGGACGCGGCCAGCGACCGCGCGCCGGCGACGGGATCGACCGGCGCGGTCCCGAACGGCCGGGTCAGCTGGCCCAGCCCGTGTCGGATGACGTCGCTCCACCGCAGCTCGCCGTCGACCATCTCGGACTGGTACGGCGCGACCCCCTCCCCGGAGGCGTCGGCACCGGCCCATACCCCGACCAGTTGGGCGATCTTCTCCTCCAGCGACATGAGCGGGAGCATGGCGTCGGCGCGCTCGGTCGGGCACAGTCGCGGGTCACGCCACCGCTCGACGTCCGGGGACGTCTCCGCGTGGTGGACGGGTAGCTGACTGTTCATGCCAAACCCCTTCAGTCGGACCCGGGGTGCTTCCCGGCGGCCGGCGACGACGAACACCACCGAAAGTTTCGGAAACCGCCGCCTACCTTTTTCGGGCAACTTAAGTGCCTCTCACGGGCGTGTCAAGGACCCTCCCGCCCCGATGCGGATCGACCGGCGTCATCGTACCTGGGCCTCGGTCGTGCTACAGTCCTCGAAAATTTCGGCCACGGTGCTGTGAGGCTTCGATGACAGAGTTGCGCTCGGTCACCCCGCCCCGCTCCGCCACGATCGCGACCATCGCCGAGGAGGTCGGCGTCTCCGTGGCGACGGTGTCGAAGGTCCTCAACGGACGCGCCGACGTCTCGCCCGAAACGAGGGCCCGGGTCGAGGCCAGCCTCGACCGCCACCGGTACCGCCGTCGCGCCAAACGCCGGGCCGACGCTGGGGGTCAGCTCGACCTGGTCTTCCACGGGCTCGGCTCCGAGTGGGCGGTGGAGATCATCCGAGGGGTCGAGGCCGTGGCGTCCCACGCCCGCGTCGACGTGGTGCTGTCGCAACTCGGCGGCAGCCACCGCCTGCCGCAGCGGTGGCTCGACAGGGTCCTCGCCCGCCGCCCGGCCGGGCTGCTGCTGGTGCTGTGCCACCCGACCGAGCCGCAGCGGCGGCAGCTACGCCGCCAGCAGATCCCCTTCGTCGTCGTCGACACCGACAGTGCCACCTCCGCGTCGGTGCCCACCGTCGGCTCCAACAACTGGAACGGCGGCCTGCTCGCCACCCGCCACCTGCTGGAGCTGGGCCACCGCCGGATCGCCGTCATCACCGGCCCGCGCGACGTGCTCTGCGCCCGCACGCGGGCCGCCGGTTTCCGCTCCGCCCACGACGAGGCCGGCGTCCCGGTCGACCCCGCCCTGGTCCGCTACGGCACCTTCCAGGTCAAGGACGGCTACCGGCTCGGCATGGAGCTGCTCACCGCCCCGCACCGCCCCACCGCGATCTTCGCCGGATCGGACCTGCAGGCCCTGGGCGTGCTGCGGGCGGCCCGCCAGCTCGGCATCGACGTCCCCCGGGAGCTGTCGGTCATCGGGTACGACAACCTGCCCGTGGCGGCGTGGACCGGCCCCGCCCTGACCACGGTCCACCAGCCGTTGCGCGACATGGCCACCACGGCGACCCAGATGCTGCTCGAACTCGCCCGTGGGGCCGACCTGCCGACCTGCCGCGTCGACCTGGTCGCCGAGCTGGTCGTGCGCGAGAGCACCGCCCGCCCCGCCCCGCACCGCTGAACCGCGACCCGGAGAGGACCCATGCCCCAGTTCGACCTGCCCCTCGATCAACTGCGCCGGTACGCCCCCGCCGTGGCCGAGCCCACCGACTTCGACGAGTTCTGGCGTGCCACCCTCGCGGCGGCAGCCGAGCGCCCCGTGCTCGTCGACGTCCGCCCCGAGCCGACCCACCTGAGGCTGGTCGACACCTGGGACGTCACGTTCGCCGGCTTCGGCGGCGACCCGGTGCGGGCCTGGTACACCCGGCCCGCCGGGGCGGACGGGCCGCTGCCCGTCGTCGTGGAGTACGTCGGCTACGGCCGCGGCCGGGGCCTGCCGCACGAGCGCCTGACCTGGCCGGTGGCCGGCTACGCGCACCTGCTGATGGACGCGCGGGGCCAGTCCGGCCACTACGGGCCCGGCGACACCCCCGACCCCCACGCGGGCGCGCCCGGCGGCCCCTGGCCGGTGACCTGGGGCATCCTGGCACCCGAGGACTACTACTACCGCCGGCTCGTCACCGACGCGGTGCGCGCCGTGCAGGCGGCCCGCGCGCTGCCCGGCGTCGACCCCGGCCGGGTCGTCGCCGCCGGCAACAGCCAGGGCGGCGGGATCGCCCTCGCGGTGGCGGGCCTCGTCGGCGACCTCGCGGCCCTGGTCACCACCGCGCCGTTCCTGTGCCACGTCCAGCGGGCCATCGAGATCACCGACGCCGAGCCGTACGGCGAGATCGCCCGCTACCTGGCCGCCAACCGGGCGGCCGAGGAGGCGGTGCGGCGTACCCTGTCCTACGTCGACGGCGTCACTTTCGCCCGCCGGGCGGTCGCGCCGGCGCACTTCGGCGTCGGCCTGCGCGACACCGTGTGCCCGCCGAGCACCGCGTTCGCCGCCTACAACCAGTACGGCGCCGCCAACGGCCGGATCGCCCCGCCCCGGCGGGAGATCCACACCTACCCGTTCAACGGTCACGAGGGCGGGGAGGCCGTGCAGGTCCGCCGCCAGCTGGCCTGGCTCGCCTCGGTGCTCGCGGTGCCGGGCGTCGCCACCGGCACCGCCACGGAAACCGCTACCGAGCCGGAGGAGACCGCGTGAGGATCGTCGACGCCCGGGTCATCGTCACCTGCCCGGGACGTAACTTCGTCACCCTGAAGATCGTCACCGACGAGGGCGTCACCGGCGTCGGCGACGCCACTCTCAACGGCCGCGAGCTGGCCGTCGAGGCGTACCTGCGCGAGCACGTCGTGCCGCTGCTGATCGGGCGCGATCCGGCCCGGATCGAGGACACCTGGCAGTACCTCTACCAGGGGGCGTACTGGCGGCGCGGCCCGGTCACCATGAGCGCCGTCGCGGCCGTGGACACCGCCCTGTGGGACATCAAGGGCAAGGTCGCCGGCCTTCCGGTGTACCAGCTGCTCGGCGGCCGGTCCCGCGAGGGCGTCACCGTGTACGGCCACGCCAACGGCGAGACCGTCGACGAGGTGCTGGCCGAGGTGGCCCGGTTCGTCGACCTCGGCTACCGGGCGGTGCGGGTGCAGTCCGGCGTGCCGGGGCTGGCCAAGACGTACGGCGTGAGCGCCGACAAGATGTTCTACGAGCCGGCCGACGCGGCGCTGCCCACCGAGACGGTCTGGTCGACGGCCCGGTACCTGGCCCACGTGCCCGGTGTGTTCGCCCGGGTCCGCGAGGAGTTCGGCCCGACCCTGCGGCTGCTGCACGACGTGCACCACCGGCTCACCCCCATCGAGGCGGCCCGGCTCGGCCGCAGCCTGGAGCCGTACGCGCTGACCTGGCTGGAGGATCCGGTCCCCGCGGAGTTCCAGGAGGGGTTCCGGCTCATCCGGCAGCACACCACCACGCCGATCGCCACCGGCGAGGTGTTCAACTCCGTCTGGGACGCCACCACGCTCATCCGCGAGCAGCTCGTCGACTACATCCGCACCACGGTGGTCCGCGCCGGCGGCATCACCCACCTGCGGCGCATCTTCGACTACGCCGCGCTGCACCACGTGCGCAGCGGCTCGCACGGGGCGACCGACCTGTCGCCGGTCTGCCTGGCCGCCGCGCTGCACCTGGACATCGCGATCCCGAACTTCGGTTTGCAGGAGTACATGCGGCACACCGAGGAGACCGACGCGGTCTTCCCGCACGGCTACCGCTTCGCCGACGGCTACCTGCATCCGGCCGAGACGGCAGGGCTCGGGGTGGACATCGACGAGGAGGCGGCGGCCCGCTACCCGTACTCCCCGGCGTACCTGCCGGTCAACCGGCTGGAGGACGGCACCCTGCACCCCTGGTGACCCGGCCGGTGCTCGGCCGGGCCACCATCACGTCCCGGCTCAGCTCAGCAGGAACGTGGTCCGGTCCCCGGCCGCTGGCCCGACGATCAGCCGGCCCCGGTCGTGCCGTAGGTACGCGGCGGCGTCCGCGGCGAGCTGGAGGGAGACGCCGCCACCGGTGCGGGGGATCCGCCGGAAGCTCGCCGAGGTCGCCTCGGGGCTGCCGGCGGCCACCGGGACGATCTGCACGGTCCCGTCGACGACCCGGACGTACCGGTCGGGGAAGTTGACCGACCGCAGCGACTCGGTGCCGGTGCCGGCGAGCCCCGGCACGAAGCGGAACTGGCTGTCGGCCAGCTCGCGCACGCCGGTGTCCACCCGCAGCACGTACTCCCAGTGCCGGACGTACGCCTTGCGGGCGTTGGCGGGGGACAGCCGCACGATCGGGCCGCCCTCGCCCACGGGCACCCCGAACAGCGGCGAGCCGTCGCCGTGCCAGTACAACCGCTGCACCCGGGTGTGCCGGTTGGGGTCGTAGAGCGGGTCGCCGGTGATGTCGCGGTAGTCGCGGGCGTGGTAGACGAGCACGTCGGTCACGCCGTCCTCGGCGACGGTGAACGAGTTGTGCCCCGGCCCGTACCGCTTCGTGCGCTCGCTGGTGACGAAGACCGGGTCGGGAGTCTTCACCCACGACCGGTTGTCCAGCAGGTTCGCGCCCGCGTCGGCGGTCAGCAGCCCCATGCAGTACCGGGCGTCCGTGGCGCTGGCGGAGAAGGTCAGGAAGACCCGCCCGTTGCGCACGAGCACGGCCGGGCCCTCGTTGACCGCGAAGCCCTGCGTCTCCCAGGCGCGCGTCGGGGTGGCGATGCGTACCGGCTTGGTGCGGATGGACCACGGCGTGTTCATCTCGGCGATGTACAGACTGGTGTTCACCGCGATCTCCGGCTCGGCCTGCGCCCACACCAGGTAGCGGCGCCCGGCGTGGGCGAAGGTGGTCGCGTCGAGGGAGAAGTCGTCCCACTCCGTGACGATCTGGCCGCGCAGTTGCCACCCGGCGGGGTCGCGCGGGTCGGCCAGCCCCGACTCCAGCACGTACATCCGGATGCGGAACACGTTGTCGGAGTCGCCGGCGGCGAAGTAGATGTACCAGCGGCCGTCGATGCGGTGCAGCTCCGGGGCCCAGATGTGCCCGGCCATCTTGCCGCTGGCGGGCCGCCGCCAGACGACGGACTCGGTCGCGGTGGCCAGGCCGGCGATGGTGGACGCCCCCCGCACGACGATCCGGTCGTACTCCGGCACCGAGCCGGTGAAGTAGTACATCCCGGCGACCGGGTGGGTGATGAACGGGTCGGCGCGCTGGGTGATCAGCGGGTCGACGGTGGTGACGCCGTAGATCTCGGCGTCGGTGCGGGCCACGCCCGGCCGGGGCCCGGCGGTGGCCGCGGAGGACAGCCCGGCGACCATGCCGGTCGCCGTCACGCCCAGCCCGCCCCACAGCAGGGCACGTCGGCTCATCGGGTACGTCATCGTGCTACCTCACTTGGTCCGGATGCGCAGGAAGGTGACGGAGTTCGGCGCGAAGGTACGGGTGAAGGCGCTGGCGATGCCGCCGACGGTCCGGGTGACCGGCTGGATCGGCTCGGCCGAGCGGGTGTTCTGCTCACCCGGGTCGCCGCTGATCACGGTCATCCGGGCCTTCTCGCGCACCCGCAGCCCGCCCAGGTCCACCCGGGTAACGGCGGCCTTGTCCTGGGCGTTGACCACCTTGACGATCAGCTCGCCGGTGGCGTCGTCGCGGGTGACGACCTGGGTGAACGGGCGGGTCACCCGGTCGTCGGTGAAGCTGGCCCACTCCTGGCCGTCGAGGAACAGGGTGACCCGCGTGCCGCGCACCTGCACCCTGACGTCGTACGTGGTGCCGGTGGTGATCCGGTTGGGCTTGGCGACCAGGGTCTCCTTGGCCCCGTTGGTGGCCTTCTCCACCGCGCCCTGGGTGTTGTTCCAGCCGCCGAGGTTCCACCAGTAGAAGTTGCCGGAGTCCTTGATCCCGAACGCGATGAGGAAACCTTCCGCGCCGGCGTTCTTGCGTGCCTTCAGCGTCAGGTCGTAGTCGCTCGCCGTGATGTCGGCGGCCTTGACCAGGGTGTCCTGCGCGCCGGTGTCCGACTGCGTGTACGCGCCGTCGACCACCGACCAGGTGCCGCGGTTGGCCAGCGGCGTCCAGGCGTTCGCCCCGGCGGAGAAGTCGTCGGCGAACAGCACCGTGCCGTCGGGGGCGGTCACCCGCACGTCGTCGTACGTGGCGGAGGTGGCCCAGGTCGACAGGCCGATCGCGCCGTTGATCGGTGCCGGCGCGGTGGACGGGCCGGTGACCCGGCTGGGCACGGTCCGGTCGCCGACGTTGTTCATGAACAGCTTCTGCACCTGGTAGCTGGTGGTGCCCCACGACTCGTCGTTGTCGAACCAGATCAGGTCGGGTCGCCACTGGACGTTGTCCACGTTGGCCAGCAGCGGCGCGTACGAGGCCATCCGCACCACGTCGGCGTTGCGCTCCAGGCCGGTCAGGTACGACGCCTCGGCCAGCGAGTTGTACAGCTTGTTGCCCTGCGAGGCGTACTCGCCGAGGAAGACCTTCGGGCCGGTGCGGTCGTAGGTGTCGTAGCGGGTGTGGTTCTGTAGGAACCACGCCGGGCTGTTGTAGTAGTGCTCGTCGACCATGTCTACGCCGGCCGCCCGGTTGAGCTGCCAGAGTCGGTCGAAGGTGCTGCCCTGGTCGTCGGGGCCGGAGTTGCCGATCACGGTGATGTCCGGGTGCTTCTCCTCGATCGCGGCGCGGAACTTCTCGAAGTTGGCGAAGTACGCGTCGGGCAGGTTCTCCTCGTTGCCCACGGCGAGGTGGGTGAGGCCGAACGGGCGGGGGTGCCCCATGGAGGCACGCAGACCGCCCCAGGTGGAGCTGGTCGGGCCGTTTGCGAACTCGATCAGGTCCAGGGTGTCGGAGATGTGTCGTCGCAGCAGCGCCTCGTCGACGGTGGCCTGGTTCTGCCCGCAGCCGGTGACCAGGGCGGGGACCACGGGTAGCGGCATCGCGCCGATGTCCTCGGCGAACTGGAAGTACTCGTAGTAACCCAGGCCGTAGGACTGGTTGTAGCCCCAGAAGTTGGCGTTGGTGGCGCGGGTCTCGACCGGGCCGACGGTGTCCTTCCACTGGTAGGAGCGGGCCCGTGGCCAGTTCGAGGCGGCGTCGTAGCCGTACATGCTGCCGGTGTTGACCAGGCAGCCGCCGGGGAAGCGGACGAAGCCCGGCTTCAACGCCGCGATCTTCTCGGCGAGGTCGCGGCGCAGGCCGTTCGGCCGGCCGCGGAAGGTGTCGCGGGGGAACAACGAGACCATGTCCATCCGCAGGACGCCGGTGCCGCCCGCGCGTACCGACAGGCGGCCGGCGTCGGTGGTGCGGGTCGCCTTGAGCGTCCCGCGGTACTTCGTCCAGCCGGCGCCGCGCACGGTGCGGGACAGGGGCGCGGCGAGGGGCTGGCCGGCGGCGTCGTGCAGGGTGACCGACAGCGGGGTCCCGGCGGCGGCGTCGGTGCGGGCCCAGACCGAGAAGTCGTACGCGCCGCCCGCGCGCACCGCGATCCCGCTGTGGTAGCCGTTGTTCGTCACGCCGTAGTGGCCGGCGCCGGTGTTGGCGAGGTCGAGGCGCAGGTAGGTGCGGTTGCGCTCGTGCAGCCGGGCGTCGTCGTCCGCCGTGGACGCGGTGCCGGCGCCGCCGCCGTCGGAGGTTGGCGTCCAGCCGGTCAGCGGGGTGTAGGAGCGGTTGTCGGCCGGGAGGAACTCGAAGGAGCGGTTGCGGACCAGTTCGGCGTGGAGCCCGCCGTCCACGGCGGAGTTGATGTCCTCGAAGAACACCCCGTACATGGAGTCGCTGATCGGGGTGCCGGCGGCGGCCGGGTCGACGGTGATGGTGTATTCGGGCTCGGCGGCCGGTGTCTTGGCCAGACCGGGCGCGGCGGCGGCGACGGTGGCGGCCACCAGCGCGGCCGCCGCGAGGCCGAGCAGTGGGTGTGGTCGGAACATGGGTGCCTCCTGGACAAACGGACCCGCCTCGGCGTGCCGATGCCGAGGCGCGACCCGCCGCGCCCCCCGGAAGGCCCTACATGTGAGCGCTAACACGGGCGAGTATTGCCGGCTGATGAAGGCCGGTCAATAGTCGAGTTACCGATAAGTTTCTCCGGAGCCCTTTCCCCGCGCGGTCGGCGTGCGGCCAGGGGTTTTGTCCCACGCCACCACCCGCGCGAACGTCGTCGCCCCGTCACGCAACGTCGACGACCTCCCGCCCCAGGGGCCAGAACGCCGTGGGGACGAGCTTGAAGTTGGCGACCCCGAACGGGATGCCGATGATCGTGACGCAGAGGGTGACGCCGGCGACGATGTGGGACAGGGCCAGCCACCAGCCCGCGAGCACCACCCACAGCACGTTGGCCAGCCCGGAGGCGACGCCCGCGCCCGGCTTGGGCACCACGGTCCGGCCGAAGGGCCAGAGCGAATAGCTGGCCAGGCGCAGCGACGCCACGCCGAACGGGATCGTGACGACCAGCGCGAAGCAGATCAGCGCCGCGATCCCGTACCCGACGGCCAACACGATCCCGCCGCCGAAGACGAGCCACAACACGTTCAGCAGAAAGCGAATCACCCTTCGAGCATGACCGACGCCCGCCACTGGGTCGCCCCTTCCGGTGATCCGTCCGGCGGGCGGCCGGGCATGGCAGGAGAATGGCTGGCCGATGGCAGGCGCCCCCCCGCAGTCTGACCGCCTTCGGGTCCACGGTGGACCCGTTCGTGGAAGGAACTGAATGAGGTCACGTCTGACCACCGGTGGGGCCCGGGTCGTCGCGTTGGGTCTGCTGGTCACCGGCGCGGTGGTGGCCGCGCCGACGTCGGCGTCCGCCGACACGGCGGTCACCGGCGACGTTCCGGCGACGGCGACGGCGGTCGCCGTCTTCACCGGGGAACCCGCCGACACGGCCATCGAGTTGCCGGCGCGCGAGGCCGCCGCCCTGGAGACGGCCGAGGCACGGGCGGAGGGCCGGCCCGACGCGCTCGCGCCGCCGTTCTACGACCCCGGCACCGCCCGGGTGAGCGCGCCCGTGGTGTCCACCGGCGACGTCACGGCCGTGCCGTACGCCGCCGCAGCCATCCCGATCTCGAACCTGGTCGACGAGTCGGGCGTCGACGAGACGGTGCCCGGGGAGGCCGCCGACAAGGAGGAGCCGACCACTTCCGCCGCCACGCGTGGCGGGACGGTCGCCGCGCAGGCCATTCCCACGCTCTACTACCCGGCGACGCCGGCGGCGAAGTACAGCCTCAGCCGGCTCTCCGCCGTCCGCGACGAGGTGCTCACGGCCGGGCTGGTCGGCCAGGCGTCGATGTACTCCGCGTACGTCGACGCGCCCCGCAACCGGGTCGTGGTCGAGGCGTCCGCCGTGACCGAGGGGATGCGGAACGCCCTCGCCACCCGGTACGCCGCCGACCTGGTGGCGCTGCGACTCACGCCGGGGGAGACCGCCGGCGTGTCGCAGGCCCGGCACAACGACACGAGCCCGTTCTACGGCGGGGCGAAGATGGGCCCGGACGGCTGCACCATCGGGTTCGGCTGGACCCACCAGGGCGCGCGGTACTTCGTCACCGCGGGCCACTGCACCACCGCCAGCCAGAACGTCTACATGGACCGGTACTCCTCGGCCGTCGGCAAGGTGATCGACGACAACTGGAACAACTCCACCGGCTCCGTGAAGATCAACGGCGCGAGCTACTACAGCGGCGACCTGTCGCTGGTGAAGATGAACAGTGGCTTCGGGATGACGGCGCGCATGTGGACCGGCGGGCCGACCTCCAGCACCAACCGTCCCGTGGCCGGCCCGGCCTCACGTTCGCCGAAGATCGGCGACAAGTACTGCACCGGCGGCAGCACCAAGGGCTCCATCTGCAACTGGAAGGTCGTCGCGACCGGCACCACCGTGCGCTACGACGACGGTACGGTCGCCCGGAACATGACCAAGGGCACCAAGCACGGCCACTGCACGGCCCCCGGTGACTCCGGCGGCCCGATCTTCACGATCAACTCGGCCGGCAAGATCGTGGCCAAGGGCATCCACAGCGGTGGTGGCGGTGGCGGTGGCGACCACTTCACCGGCTCGCTGGAGTCGCCCTGCCGCGAGTGGTTCACCGACATCCGCCTGGCGGAGAAGATCCTGCCGGGCATCATCTACAAGTACTGACCCGCGACGAGCCGGGGCGTCCGTCTCCACGGGAACGGGCGCCCCGCCGTCGTCGTCACAGGCCGGCGCACGGGGTGTCGGCCACCGCGCACGCCTCGGGCGCCGTGACGAACGGGTTGGCGCCGCGGACGTCGGACCGGACCGTCTGCGATCCGCCCGCCGGGCTCGGCGGCTCCGCCCGGTGCCCGGGTCAGCGCCCGGTGCGGGACATGCTGTGTGGGGGTCGGCCGAGCAGCGCGTCGAGGCGTGCGCCGAGCTGGCCCGGGTCGTGCAGCGGCCGGGCGAAGGGCAGCCGTACGTCGCCGGGGTGCGCGGTGGCGCCGGCGGGGGCCTGCACTCGCAGGACGATGCCGGCGCGGTCCAGCCGCAGCACGTGGACGCGGGCGTCCTGGTGGCGCAACCGCGCGGGGACCAGCCCGGTGAGCCGCTTTCTGGTGCGCGGATCGGCGTCGAGGCGGCGCAGCATCTCCGCCTCGGCCGTGGCGAGCGGATCGGGCCGACCCGTGGCGAACGCGTCCGGGTCGATCGGGGTGGTGCCGTGTCGGTGATCTCGGCCGCGGCGAGGTGCAGCACCGCGACGAGGTCGGGCCGCCGGCCCCGCAGTCCCTCGACGGTCAGCCAGCCGGTGAGTCTCGCCTGGCCGCGTACCCGGTCGGGCATCGGGCTCGGGGCGAGGTCGACCACGTGGACGACGGCCGGCACGTCGTCCTGTCGGGCAAGGTGGTGGGCCGCGCCGGCGTCGGCCGGCACCTCGACGCGTATCCGGCCGTCGGCGCCCACGCGGTGCCGGCCGGTGAGGTCGGCCCGGTGCGTCGGGGTCAGCAGCGTCACCGAGTCGGCGGGGACGAGCAGGGTACGCAGCCGCTCGGCCGGTGTGCCGACACGCAGCCGGGGCAGGGCGCCGTTCCTGCTCGCCGCCGGGGGGAGCGCACGCCCCGCAGCGGCCCGCGCCCTACCTCGACGTCGACCTGGCGGGTCTCGTCGCCCGGCTCACCCGGCCGCCCCGGCGGGTCGAGGTGCCGGTGATCTGCGACGAGCAGCTCGTCGTCGAGCACCACTCCCGCTGACCGGGGCGTGGGCATGCCGGCCCGGCCGGCGCGGATCAGCCGGTGAGCTCCAGGTGCCGGTCGATCATCGCGTTGACCTGGGCCGGCACCTCGAGCTGGACGAAGTGCCCGGAACCGGCGGCCTGCCCGATGTGAGCCTGTGGGGCCAGCCTGATCGGGCCTGCCGGGGGTAGGTGGTGGGAAGGTTCCCGTTTCACTCAAGCGCGGCCGTTGCGGGCCGCGATAGCGTACTGTGGCCTTCGTGCCATTACATCCGTTTCGTCGGCTATAGCGAAAGGGGTGTGCGGGTGCGTGGTGACAGGGGCGCCCCGTGAGCGCGGAACTCGACCGGTTCTTCGCCAGCCTTCCAGAGGTCGCCCGGGGTCGACTGCCCACCACGCCCGCCGGGCTCATCGCCTTCCGCTTCGTCTCCGAGGACGGGCCCAGCACGTGGTTCGTCACCCTCGACGGCGGGCGGGTCCGGGTGGACCGCCACGGCCACGACCCGGACTGCGTGGTGGAGACGCGGCCCGATACGTTCGAACGGCTGGTCGCCGGGGCCGACCACACCTTGGCGATGCTCTTTCGTGGCGTCGTGTCCGTCGAGGGCGACCTGCCGCTGTTCCTGGTGTTCCGCCGGCTGCTGCCGATCCGCGCCGACAGCGCCGGCAGCGTCGCGGCCGAGCCGACCGCCGAGATCCTCCCCGGCGGCGGGCACGACGGCATCGGACTGCACGACACGACCGGCATCTTCTACGGCAACATGTTCATGATCAGCAACCGCAACGGCGACGTCGAGACCGAACCGGTCACCCCGCTCGGCCTCTTCTTCCTCGACACCCGCTTCCTGTCGACTTGGCGCCTGAGCCTCGACGGGGAAAAACTCACCGAACTGTCGATCGAGGACGTGTGCTCCTTCGAGTCGAGGTTCGCCCTGGTGCCCGGCCAGCCCACGTACTACGTCCAGGCCACCACGTCGATCCTGCGGCACCGCTCGGTGGGGGAGACCTTCGAGGAGGCGGTCACCCTGATCAACTACGCGGCGGAGCCGGTCCGGTACGCCGTCCGGCTCGACGTCGGGGCGGACTTCGCGGAGGTGCAGGAGATCCGCGACGGCCTGCGCCGGGCCCGCGAGGTGTCCACCACGATCGACGACAGCTCGCTGCGGCTGCACTACCGGCGGCGCACCCTGCACCGGGAGACGGTCGTCAGCGCCAGCGAGCCGGCCCGCGTCGACGAGCGCGGATTCACCTTCACCGTCTCCGTCGATTCCCACAGCACCTGGACCGTCCGGCTGCGCGTGCTGACCCTCGTACGCGACCTGAGCCGACGCGACCTGCGGGAACGGCTGCGCAGCTCCACCCACCGGTCCCGGGCCGAGGCCGGCCGGGAGATCGACCAGATCGCCGCCGCCGTGCCCGAGCTGCGTGCCGAGCACGGGCCGCTGTCCGAGGCGTACCGGCGCAGCGTGCTCGACCTCGCCGCCCTGTACCACCAGGGCCTCAACTACCGCGACCGCCTGCCCGCCACGGGGCTGCCCTGGTCGATGACCCTGCTCGGCCGGGAGAGCCTGGTCAGCAGCCTGCAGGTGCTGCCCTTCCTGCCGCACCGGGCCGTCAGCACGCTGCGGATCCTGGCGCTGAGCCAGGGGGCCAGGATCGACCCGTTCCGCGGCGAGCAGCCGGGCCGGATCGTCCAGGAGAGCCGGTACGGCGAGTCGGCCGCCTTCGCCGACACCCCCGACGCGGCCGACTACTCCGCCGCCGACACCACCCCGCTGTTCGTCATCCTGCTCGACGAGTACGAACGCTGGACCGGCGACGCCGAGCTGGTCCGTCGCTACGAGTTCGAGGCCCGCGCCGCCATCGCCTGGCTCGACGAGTACGCCGACCCGGTCGGCGACGGCTACGTCTGGTCCACCCGCCGGCAGCGCCCCGGCGGGTTGGTCAACGAGAGCTGGCGCAACTCGGTGGAGAGCATCTGCTTCCGCGACGGCCGGCTCGCCACCTTCCCCCAGGCGATCTGCGAGCTCCAGGGGTACGCCTACGACGCCCGGCTACGGGCGGCCCGGATGGCCCGGCTGTTCTGGAACGACCCGGCCTACGCCGACCGGCTCGAACGGGCCGCCGCCGCGCTGCGGGACCGGTTCAACCGGGACTTCTGGCTGCCGGAGCGGGGCTACTACGCGCTGGCATTGCAGTCCGACGGTCAGCGGGTCGACGCGCTGGCGTCCAACGTCGGGCACCTGCTGTGGAGCGGCATCGTCGAGCCCGAACACGCCGAGCGCCTGGCGGGCCACCTGCTCGGGCCGGCCCTGTTCTCCGGCTGGGGAGTGCGGACCCTGGCCAGCACCGAGGGGCAGTACAACCCGCTGGGCCACCACACCGGCGCGATCTGGCCGGCGGACAACTCTCTCATCGTCTGGGGCCTGCGCCGGTACGGCTTCCGGCAGGAGGCCGCCCGGATCGCGCGGGCGCTGCTGGAGGCGGGGCAGCACTTCCAGGGCGCGCTGCCGGCGTACTTCGCCGGCTACGACCGTGCCACCACCCGCGTCCCCGTGCCGCACCACGCCACAGACAGCCCGTACGCCCCCTCGGCCGGGGCGCCCCTGCTGCTGCTACGTGCCCTGCTCGGCCTCGAACCCCGCGAGGACCACCTGGTGATCGACGCTGGTGTGCCAGAGGACATGGGCCATATCGAACTGCTCGACATCCGGGGCCGCTGGGGCTACATCGACGCACTGGGGCGGGGTCGCCCCTTTCGCGACCAGCCCCGTGCCTGAGCCTGGCCCTCGCCGGTGCCCGGCCCCCCGTCACGTGCGCCGGCCTGGGGCGTCGCGGTCACAGGCCGGCGCACGGGGTGCCGACGACCGTGCACGCCTCGGGTGCCTTGACGAAGGGGCTCGCGTCGCGAACGTCGAACCGGATCACCTGCGACCCTCCCGCCGGCACGGCCGGCCCGCTGAACGTGACGGACCGGCCGTCCTGCCGCCAGTCGGCGCCGTTGACGTCGGCGACCGTGCTGCCCGAGGGTAGGGTGAGCACCACCGTCCAGTCCTGGGCCGCCGTGTCGGCCGGGTTGTCGACCACCACCTCGCCGGTATAGCCAAAGATCCTGGTCGCCAGAGTCTCGTACCGGGCGGCCAGGAGCGCTTCCGGTGACGGGGACGCGGTGGGCGTCCGCGACGGCGTGGTCGAGGCGGAACGGCTCGGACGGGCGCTGCCTCGGGT
>NZ_SMKJ01000498.1:0-2747 GCF_004348615.1 Micromonospora sp. KC207 | reverse complement strand
CACGGGTGTTGTTCCTGCGGAGCTACCGACGTATCCCTTCCAACACCAGCGCTACTGGGTGCCGGAGCCGGAGAGCAAGCCCGGCGCTGCGGCCGGGCCACAGGATCCCGCCGAGGCCGAATTCTGGGCCGCCGTCACCGACGAAGATCTCTCCGGCCTGACTGCGGCCCTGGACGCCGACGACGACGTGGAGGCACTGCTCGCGCCGGCCCTCCCGGTGCTCTCCAGCTGGCGGCGGCGACGGCAGCGGCAGAACCAGATCGACAGCTGGCGCTACCGGCTGGCCTGGCAGCCGCTCCCCGGCGGTTCGACCGGACCCGCCCCCGGCACCTGGCTCGCGGTGACCCGCCCCGGCCTCGCCACCGGCATCGCGGCGGCACTCGACGACGCCGTGGCCCGGCACGGCGGAAGGGTCGTCGAAGTCGTCATCGACCGGGACACACCGGTGGCCGAAGCGATCGCCACCTCGCTCGCCGAGGTGGGCTTGCCGGACCGGATCGTTTCGCTGCTCGGGCTCGACGACACGACCGACGACGCATACCCGGCGAGCGCGAACGGGTTGCGTGACACCGTTGCGCTGATCCAGGCGCTCGACGGTGTCTCCGCGCCTCTGTGGTGCCTCACGACCGGCGCCGTCAGCATCGGCCGCTCCGACCCGTTGCGTGAGGCCGGCCAAGCGCAACTGTGGGGCCTGGGCCGGGTGGCCACCCTGGAACACCCGGACCGATGGGGTGGGCTCCTCGACCTTCCGGAAGGACTCGACGAACACGCCGCCGACCGGGTGGTGGCGGCGATCAGCGGCGGTTCCGGCGAGGACCAGTTGGCCGTACGCTCGTCCGGCCTCTTCGCCCCGCGCATGCAGCGGATGGCCGCTGAGCCCGCCCTCGGCCGGTGGCAGCCACCCACCGGCACCATCCTCATCACCGGCGGGACCGGGGCGCTCGGTGGCCGCCTGGCCCGGTGGCTCGCCGCACAGGGCGCCCAGCATCTCCTCCTGCTCAGCCGCCGCGGGCCGGGCGCGACCGGTGCCGGGGAACTCGCCGCCGACCTGCGTGCGGCCGGCGTCGGCGTCACCATCGCCGCCTGCGACGTCGCCGACCGTGCCGCGCTGTCCGCGGTCCTCGACACCATCCCCGCCGACCGGCCGCTCAGTGGAGTCGTGCACGCGGCCGGCACAATCGAGCCCGGCCTGATCGAAGACCTCACGGCGGATGCGCTGGATTCCGCGCTGCGGTCCAAGGCAGTGGCCGCGCGCCACCTCGACGAACTGACCGCCGACGCCGGCCTGGGCCTGTTCCTGCTGTTCTCCTCCGGTGCGGGCATCTGGGGCAGTGGCGGACAAGCGGCGTACGCGGCCGCGAACGCTTACCTGGACGCGCTGGCTCTGCGGCGTCGGGCGTCCGGCCGAACCGCCACCGCCGTGGCGTGGGGGCCCTGGGCGGGAGACGGTATGGCCGGTGGGGACGCCGGCGACCAGCTTCGGCGGCGCGGGCTGCGGGCGATGCCGGTGGACGCGGCGCTCACCGCCCTGGCCGGCGTGCTCGCCGGTGACCTGACCACGCTCACCGTCGCCGACATCGACTGGGCCACGTTCGCGCCCTCCTACACGGTGCACCGGGACCGGCCGCTCATCGCCGAGCTCCCGGAGGTGCGAGAACTCGCCCAGGAGGACCGGCCGGGCACCCCGGGTGACAGCGTCGCCGGATCGCCGCTGGCCCGGAAGCTGGCCGGTCTCTCCCCCGCCGACCGGGAGGCGGCCCTGCTCGACCTGGTTCGCGGCGAGGCCGCCAAGGTGCTCCGCCACGACACGCCCGCGCAGGTCGAGCCCGACCGGGCGTTTCGTGAACTCGGCTTCGACTCGCTGACCGCGGTCGACGTACGCAATCGGCTCAGCACCGCGATCGGGCTCCGGCTCCCGGCGACGGCCGTCTTCGACCATCCGACCGCCCGGCGGCTGGCGGCCTACCTCGGAACGCGGCTCGTACCGGAGACGGAGGCGGCGCCGACCTCTGGCCCCGCCCGCGCCCCGGCCGGCGCCGACGAGGCGATCGCGATCGTGGCCATGGCCTGCCGCTATCCCGGCGGCGTCCGCTCCGCCGAGCACCTGTGGCGTCTCGTCGCCGACGGAACCGATGCGGTCGGTGACTTTCCCCGCGACCGCGGCTGGGATCTGGACGGCCTCTTCGACCCCAGTGGTGAGCGGCCCGGCACCTCCTACGCGGCCGAAGGGGCCTTCGTGCACGACGCCGGGGATTTCGATCCGGGGTTTTTCGGGATCAGTCCGCGTGAGGCGTTGGCGATGGATCCGCAGCAGCGGTTGTTGCTGGAGGTGTCGTGGGAGGCGTTCGAGCGGGCTGGTATCGACCCCCATTCGGTACGCGGCAGCCAGACCGGCGTCTTCGTCGGAGCCTCCCCACTCGGATACGGCTCCCAGCAGGCCGCGGCGACCGACGGCTATCTCCTGACCGCGAACACGGCGTCGGTCATCTCCGGGCGCATCTCGTATCTGTTCGGCCTGGAGGGGCCGGCGGTGACGGTGGATACGGCGTGTTCGTCGTCGTTGGTGGCGTTGCATCTGGCGGTGCAGTCGTTGCGGCAGGGTGAGTGTGATCTGGCGGTGGTCGGGGGAGCGGCGGTGATGGCCACTCCAGCGGCGTTCGTGGAGTTCAGTCGGCAGCGGGGGTTGGCTGCGGATGGTCGGTGCAAGTCGTTTGCGGGTGCGGCTGATGGCACTGGTTGGGGTCTGT
>NZ_SMKJ01000497.1:0-2809 GCF_004348615.1 Micromonospora sp. KC207 | reverse complement strand
GCCCACCACCCCGCCCACCAGCCCGGCACCGGGCGGCTGCGCCGCCACGTACCAGACCGTGGGTCAGTGGTCGGGCGGCTTCCAGGCCGAGGTCAAGGTGACCGCCGGCGCCTCCGCCATCAGCGGGTGGCGGGTGAGCTGGACGCTCGCCAACGGGCAGACCATCACCCAGATCTGGGGCGGTCGCAACGCCCCCGCCGGCAGCACCCAGAACGTCTCCAACGAGACCTGGAACGGCAACCTGCCCGCCGGCACGTCCACGACGTTCGGGTTCGTCGCCGGCGGCACGCCGACGACACCGTCGCTCAGCTGCGTCAGCCTCTGACCCGCGTGATTGGGAGAGATCATGTCTGAAGTGACACGAAGGAACGTGCTCAAGGCCGGGGCGGTGGGGGCCGGGGCCGCGCTGCTGCCGGCCGCGTGGACCGCCGCCGCCCGGGCCGGCTCGGTGGCGCCGCCGCAGGTGCTGGCCGCCGGCGACATGGCGCTGTGGTACGACGAGGGGGCGGGCACCGACTGGCTCCGCGCGTTGCCGATCGGCAACGGGCGTCTCGGTGCCATGGTGTTCGGCAACGTCGACACCGAACGGCTGCAACTCAACGAGGACACCGTCTGGGCCGGCGGCCCGTACGACTCCGCCAACACCCGTGGCGCGGCGAACCTGGCCGAGATCCGCCGGCGCGTCTTCGCCGACCAGTGGTCCTCGGCGCAGGACCTGATCAACCAGACGATGATGGGGACGCCGGGCGGTCAGCTCGCCTACCAGACCGTGGGCAACCTCCGGCTCGCCTTCGGCTCGGCCAGCGGGGCGTCACAGTACAACCGGACGCTCGACCTCACCACCGCCACCGTCACCACGACGTACGTGCTCAACGGCGTCCGGTACCAGCGCGAGGTGTTCGCCAGCGCGCCGGACCAGGTGATCGTGCTGCGGCTGACCGCCGACCGCGCCAGCTCGATCACGTTCAGCGCCACCTTCGACAGCCCGCAACGCACAACCATGTCGAGCCCGGACGCCAACACGATCGCCGCCGACGGCATCTCCGGCAGCATGGAGGGCATCAACGGTTCGGTGCGTTTCCTCGCCCTGGCCCACGCCGTCGCGACGGGCGGCACGGTCAGCAGCTCCGGCGGCACCCTGCGGGTATCCGGCGCCACGAGCGTGACCGTGCTGATCTCGATCGCGTCCAGCTACGTCAACTACCGCACCGTCAACGGCGACTACCAGGGCATTGCGCGTACCCGCCTGAACGCCGCCCGGACCGTGAGCATCGACCAGCTACGCAGCCGCCACATCGCCGACTACCAGGCGCTGTTCAACCGGGTGACCATCAACCTGGGACGCACGGCCGCAGCGGACCAGCCGACCGACGTGCGGATCGCGCAGCATGCGAGTTCCAACGATCCACAGTTCTCCGCGCTGCTGTTCCAGTTCGGGCGGTACCTGCTGATCTCCTCCTCGCGGCCGGGCACCCAGCCGGCGAACCTACAGGGCATCTGGAACGACTCCCTGGCACCGTCCTGGGACTCGAAGTACACCATCAACGCCAACCTGCCGATGAACTACTGGCCCGCCGACACGACGAACCTGTCCGAGTGCTTCCTGCCGGTCTTCGACATGATCAAGGACCTGACGGTGACCGGCGCGCGCGTCGCCCAGGCCCAGTACGGTGCCGGGGGCTGGGTCACCCACCACAACACGGACGCTTGGCGGGGCGCGTCGGTCGTCGACGGGGCGCTGTGGGGCATGTGGCAGACCGGCGGCGCCTGGCTGGCCACGCTCATCTGGGAGCACTACCTGTTCACCGGCGACGTCGGCTTCCTGCAGGCCAACTACCCGGCCCTGAAGGGCGCCGCCCAGTTCTTCCTCGACACCCTGGTCGTCCATCCGACGCTCAACTACCTGGTCACGAACCCGTCGAACTCGCCGGAACTTCCCCACCACTCGAACGTCAGCGTCTGCGCGGGTCCCACGATGGACAACCAGATCCTGCGCGACCTGTTCGACGCCGCGGCCCGAGCCAGCGAGACGCTCGGCGTGGACACCACCTTCCGGTCACAGGTGCGGACGGCCAAGGACCGGCTGCCGCCGAGCCGCGTCGGCTCACGCGGCAACATCCAGGAATGGCTTGCCGACTGGGTCGAGACCGAGCGGACCCACCGGCACGTCTCCCACCTGTACGGCCTGCACCCCAGCAACCAGATCACCAAGCGCGGCACCCCGCAGCTCTACGAGGCCGCGCGCCGGACGCTGGAACTGCGCGGCGACGACGGTACCGGCTGGTCCCTCGCCTGGAAGATCAACTTCTGGGCCCGCCTGGAGGACGCCGCCCGCGCCCACAAGCTCCTGAAGGACCTGGTGCGCACCGACCGGCTCGCGCCGAACATGTTCGACCTGCACCCGCCGTTCCAGATCGACGGGAACTTCGGCGCCACCTCCGGCATCGCCGAGATGCTGCTGCACAGCCACACCGGGGAGCTGCACGTGCTGCCCGCGTTGCCGACCGCGTGGCCCACCGGGCAGGTCGCGGGCCTGCGCGGTCGGGGCGGATACACCGTCGGCGTTGCCTGGACCAGCGGCCAGGCCGACGAGATCAGCGTCCGCGCCGACCGCGACGGCACGCTGAAGATGCGTGCCCGGCTCCTCACCGGCAGCTTCACCCTCGTCGACGTCACCGACGGCAGCACGCCGACCGTCACCCGGCCGGAGACGGACGTCGTCCAGTTCGCCGTCCGCGCCGGCCACACCTACCGCGCGGCGCGACCCGGGGTGACGCCGTCACCGACCCTGACCCCCACCCCCACCCCC
>NZ_SMKJ01000496.1:0-2815 GCF_004348615.1 Micromonospora sp. KC207 | reverse complement strand
GCCACCGGCCCAGCCGGGACGCTCGGCCGGCTCTGGGGCGGCGGGCCGGGTCGCCTGGTCGCCCCCGGGACGGGGCTCGGAGCCGGGACGGGCCAGCTCGTACGGGCGGACCGGCTCGGCCCGCACCGGCTGGTACGGGCGGATCGGCTCGGCCCGCACCGGCTCGTACGGACGGATCGGCTCGGCGGCGTAGGGGCGGCTCGGCTCCGGCGGGTATCCCCGGCCGGACCGTGGGGCCCAGTCGACGGCCCTGCCCTCGTGCGGGGGCGGATCGGCCTGCTCGGCCGTCGCGCGTGACGGGCCGACCGGCTCGGCCTCAGCGCGTTCGCGGCGGCCGGCCAGCTCGTCGTCGCGGATCCGGCGGCCGATCGCGTCCTCGTCGTCGTCGCGGGACCGGCGCCCGGCCGCCTCGTCGTCGCGAGCGCGGCGGGCCGGCTCGCCCTCGTCGTCGCGAGCGCGGCGGGCCGGCTCGCCCTCGTCGTCGTGGGACCGGTGGCCGATCGGCTCGCCCTGGCCCCGGGCCCACGGTGGTGCCCAGCCGCCGCCCCAGCTCGGGGAGTTCCAGTCGGAACCGGCCCAGCCCGGTGGGGGCGGCGCGGCGTTCTCGTCGCGCCCCCGGGTCGCCCGGTCGTCGCCGGGGTGGCCGCCGCGATCGGGCTCGGCCGAATAGGCGGGGTAGTGGTCGGACTCGGCGGGGTAGCCGGCGCGAGCAGGCTCCGGCGGGCCGGGCGGTCGGTAGGACTGCCCCTCGGCCCCCTCGGTTGGGGCGAAGCGACCGCCCCGGTCCCCGCCGGGGAGGTGGGGCACGCCGGAGGCGTCCGCCGCCGTCGGGTAGCCGCGCGGATCGACCTCCTCGGGCGGGAACCGGTCGGCCCAGTCGTACGGCCCACGGGCGGAAGCGCTCTGCTCCGCGACGGCCCGATCAGCGGTGGGGGCGTGGAAGCCGGGTGGCACCTCGAAGCCGGAGGCGGCCGGGCCGACCGGCGGGACCTGCCCGGCGGGCGGAGCCGACGCGGGAACATTCCCGTCGGACCAGCGGCCCGCACGGGGTGCCGGCTGGTCGTCGGAAAAGTGCCGGGCGGCACCGGGGTCCGGGTCGCCGCCGCGTGGCGGGTCGGCCGGCCGTTCCAGGGTGGGGGCCGGGCGCTGCGCGGGGACGGCCAGCCGGTCGCCGTCGGCCTCCCGGCCGGAGTCCCCGGCGAGCGGCGGCGCGCTGACCGGTGCCGGGCGGCCCGCCTGCGACTCCTCCCCGGCGTGACTCACGCCGTTGACGTGCGGGTGGCCGTTGACCCGGGGCGAAGACTCGGCCCCGGCGGCCAGGCCGGGCAGGGGGGCCGGCAGGTCGCCGTGGCGCGGCGACGAGGCGCCCCAGCCGGACGCCGGCTCGGCGCGGCCCCAGCCGGACGCCGCCTCCCGTGGCCCGCCGGCGGCACCACCACCGGACCAGCCGGTCGCCGAGGGCGCCCACCCGCTGACGGAACGGGCGAGGTCGTCCTGCTGACCCGTCCCGTCGCCGTGCTCTCCCGGGGTGGCGGCACCGGGTTGCCCTGCTTCACTCACCGCGCGCTCCTTGGTCGCCCCCGCTGAGGCTACCGTGTGGTGACAGTGGCGATAAGTTACAGCGGCGGGCCAATTCCACGCCGGGTTCACCGACCCCGACCGGTTCGGGCGATAAGTGCCGGCTCGTACGACCAGTTTCGGAGGTTCCCATGACGGCTGTGGGGAACGGTGCCCAGACCGCCGGCCGGCCCACGCGCCTGCCCCGCTCCGCGCGGCGCAAGCAGCTGCTCGCGGCGGCGCAGGAGGTGTTCGTCGCGCAGGGCTACCACGCCGCCGCGATGGACGACATCGCCGAACGGGCGGGGGTTTCCAAGCCGGTGCTCTACCAGCACTTCCCGGGCAAGATGGAGCTCTACCTGGCACTGCTGGACACGCACTGTGACGCGATCGTGGCGAAGGTGCACGACGCGATGCGGAGCACCAACGACAACAAGGAGCGGGTCGGCGCGTCGGTCCGCGCGTACTTCGACTTCGTCGACCACGAGAGCGAGGCGTTCCGCCTGGTCTTCGAGTCCGACCTGCGCAACGACCCGGCCGTGCGGCAGCGGGTGGAACGGGTGGAGCAGGGCTGCATCGCCGCGATAACCGACACGATCATCTCCGACACCGGGGTGAGCCGGGCACATGCCGAACTGCTCGCCTCCGGCCTGGTCGGCGCGGCGGAGACGGCGGCGCAGTTCTGGCTGGCCGGGGGCCGGCAGATGCCGAAGGCCGAGGCCGAGGCGCTCGTCGCGGCGCTGTCCTGGCGGGGCATCGCCAGCTTCCCGTTGCAGGGTGAGTCAGCCTGAACATCCGGCCGCGAGATCGGATAACCTTCCCACGGCGGCTTTTTCGCCCCAGTTGAGGAGGCACCGTGGAGGTCAAGATCGGCGTGCAGTACGCGCCGCGCGAGCTGGTTCTGGAGAGCGCGCAGTCGCCGGCCGAGATCGAGCAGATCGTGACTGACGCCTTCGCGAAGGACGAGGGGACGCTCTCCCTGACCGACGAGAAGGGCCGGCGGGTCATCGTCCCGGTCAACAAGGTCGCCTACGTCGAGATCGCCGAGGCGTCGCCCCGGGCAGTGGGTTTCACCGTCCGCTGATCTCTCTGTCGGAGGTCGACCGTCAAGATGCTGGCTGGCTTGACCTTGCAGGTCGGCCGGTTGGGTGATGGTTGACGGGGAAGGCTTCTCGCTTGTCGACGCTTCGCGCGTCTGACCTGACATGTCCCGTGCGGACTCGTCGAGGGCCTTCCCCGCCCCGCGCTGGCGGCCCAC